>CAZBHP010000182.1:0-2761 GCA_964491795.1 uncultured bacterium
ATAAGAGATGCAGGCGAGTTAAAACATGTCATTTATAACTTAAAATGACTATAAGTGTGAGGTTCTTATGGCAGGTCAAATAGGGCGATGGAGCGATATGAGATCTCCTCAAGAGGTGGCAGATCGATTTAATGAATTAGCTGCGCAGTTTCACCCTGTCAGAGACTTAGCGATTATAGTCGCTGGGATAGCCATCGGGATCCTCATAATGGGAGTGGGTTTGGGTTTATGCTTTGCAGGATTTGGATCTGGATGGGCAGCTCTAGCATTTCTCGCTCCTTTGCCAGCTCTTTGTGTCTACTCCAAAATTGAAGCCTATCTGGGCAAACGAAAAGAGCTGCAAGAGATACTTGATCAATTTCCTCGGGAGAATACTTTTATGCGTAGTGGCGGGCAGCTACAACGTCAGATAGGTGGAATGCCATTACTTACCACGCATAGTCAATTCTGGCACCGCTATACGAGAGAGGGTGGGCAAATCTCCTTGTTGAGAGTTACAAGAATCAACTTACGAGAAGAACTTCTCCAAGTCCGAGTCCCTAGTTAATCGTCTTGGATATAATCTCCTTTTCATGATAATCTGAAGTAGAAGTATAGATTATCAGGGGTTATGTTTTCTAGGTTATTAGAGTCTTATATTAAAGAGCTTGCGAAGAAATATCCGGTGGTGACGCTATTAGGTCCTCGCCAATCGGGTAAAACGACTCTGATGCGGGCGGCCTTTCCAGAAAAACCGTATGTAAATATGGAAGATTTTGAGAATAGGGAGTTTGCGACTTTAGATCCCAAAAGTTTTCTTCAAAAATATCCCCATGGCGCTATTTTAGACGAGGTGCAAAGGACCCCCCATCTTTTATCCTATATCCAGGTGCTGGTTGATGAAAAAGGGGAAAAGGGGATGTTTCTACTTACTGGTAGCCATCAAGCTGCTCTCCATTCAGCGGTTTCTCAATCACTTGCAGGGAGAACTTCTCTTTTGAGACTGCTCCCCTTAAGTTTACAGGAGATAAGGAAAGCCAAGATAGAAGACTCCATTGAAGAGATCATTCTCAAAGGCGGGTATCCTAAAATTTACAAAGATCATCTCCCTCTCGAAAATGCCTACAGCAGTTATTTTCAGACTTATGTGGAAAGAGATGTGCGGCAAATTTTGCAGGTAAAAGACATCATACAATTTGAGCGTTTTATTAAACTGACCGCGAGTAGAATTGGACAGTTAGTAAACTATGCAAGCCTTGCCTCTGATGTGGGGGTATCTGCTGCAACTATTAAAGAGTGGGTGGGGGTGTTAGAAGCCACCTATATTTTGATTCGTTTAGAGTCCTATTTTGAAAACTTCGGTAAACGACTCATCAAGACTCCTAAGCTCTACTTTGTCGATACAGGTCTTGCGTGTCATCTTCTCGGGATTGAGACAAAAGAACAGCTTATCAAAGATTCCTTGTATGGAAATTTGTTTGAAAATTGGGTTGTGGTAGAGCTTATGAAAGCCCGTTACAATCAAGCAAAAGATCCTCATCTTTACTTTTATCGGGATGCCGCAGGACATGAGGTCGATCTGCTTTTTCAGAGAGGGAGCCGGCTAGTGCCTATCGAGATAAAAAGCAGTAAAACCTTTTCCTCTTCTTTCGTAGGTGGGGTGGAATATTTCCACAAAGAGACCCCTGAGCGAGCAGAGGGGGGCGCAGTTGTGTATGCTGGAAAAGAGACCCAAAAAATTGGGTCATTCCATCTTTTTAACCCCGAAAATTGTTCAGAGATTTTCTCTCC
This sequence comes from uncultured bacterium, assembly GCA_964491795.1. Lineage (GTDB taxonomy): Bacteria > Chlamydiota > Chlamydiia > Chlamydiales > 2-12-FULL-49-11 > JAFEGE01. The sequence goes on from CAZBHP010000182.1 coordinate 1,771, forward strand.
TACTTAATCAGGTAGGGATAGTCTTTAGGTAAGAGACGATCGCCGTAGCCATAGCCCAGTTTTTTAGGGAAGGGGTAGGGAGGTTTGGTTTCGAGATAGCGGCAGAGCTCTTCTCCATAGACAACCACGTATGTAGGATTCACTGGAGTGACTTGGGTGAGATGAAAATGCTCTTCTTGAGTGACAAGGTCAAAGGAGAAGGCAAGTTGAACACCCTGGTAAGGCAAGGTTGCAAGTTCAATGGGAGCTATCCCTAAAGAGTCAAAGAGAAGACGTAGAGGTCGTTTTTTTGTAAGCGCTAGAGCGATGTAGCCCAGGTTTTTGGAGAGGGCGACTTTTTTGAGCTCTTCATTGTTTCTCCAGAGTTCAACTCCTTCTTTTTGAGAGAGGATGACCTCTTTTTCTTGAGGAGAGAGAACTCCTTCCAAAAGGATTTTTCCTGTGGAGGTAAAATGGCGGGCTTGCGCCTCTGAGACATCAATTTTCATAGAGCACCGGGTTTGAGAGTTAGAAGCCGTGTAAGAGCTTTTTCTTGTTTGTCTAAAGAGAGAAAAGTAGATAAGCGGATGTAACCCTCACCTGAGGGGCCAAAGCCTATGCCTGGAGCGGAGATGATACCGTAGTCAGATAAGAGTATATCAAAAGCCTGCCAAGAGTCTTTAGTGTTTATTTTCCACCAAAGAAAAGGGATGTTCTCTCCACCATACACTGAAAAGCCTTTTCCTAAGAGGAGCTCTTTCATCTTTTTAGCCCCCTGTAAGTAAGTGTTCACTTGAGAGATACACTCTTTTTTGCCCTCTTCTGAGAGGACGGCACAAGCTGCTTTTTGGACAGGGTAGGCAAAACCATTAGAGTAGACATCTTGTCTTAAACGCCAAAAAGAGGAGAGGGAGAGTTCTTTTGGCAGCATGAGGTAGCCGAGGCGTAGACCTGTAAAGCCGGCAGCTTTGGAGAAGCTTCTAAATTCTAGGGCAACTTCTTTTGCCCCTGG
>CAZBHP010000183.1:0-2722 GCA_964491795.1 uncultured bacterium
ATAACTGATTTTTGGTTAGCTACTTGCGCAACGGTAAGTTGTGGGTAATTGCCAGGCCTAAAGGCGAAGGAGTAGTCACAACTGTCTTTGTGTTAGAAAAGAGAGCGGATGTTCGAGAGCATCTGGTTGAGACGAGCATCTAGGGCTTTGATCTCATCTTCGATGTTGCCTGAGCTTTTGTCTGTGACTTCACCATAGATCTTGAGCTTGGGCTCTGTCCCTGAGGGGCGGAAGATGAATTTGCTTTTATCAGCGAGATAGAAAATCAGGACATCTGACTTGGGTAAATCTAAATCTCCTTTCAGACAGTCTTTCACAGAGTCGACTTTGACCCCTGCAAGATGAGAGGGGAGATTATTGCGTAGTTTACTCATAGATTCTGTCATATGGGAAAGAGAGGGAGATTCTATACTTGTTTGCCCTGTTCTGTAGATGCCGAAAGTGCGGTAAATATCATACAAGCTATCGAGAAGGCTTTTCCCCTGTTGTTTGGCATCGAGTGCCATCTCTGCTGTGAGGCAGGCGGCAATGGTTGCATCTTTATCGCGCGCATGAGTGCCGTAAAGATAGCCGAGCGATTCTTCCATGCCGAAGAAAAATGAGTAGCCATCTTTACTTTGCTCCCATTGATGGATTTTTTCCCCAATATATTTAAAACCGGTCAGCACTTCAAAACAGGTCCCTCCGCTTTTCTCAGTCATCAACTTGATCAAATGTGTAGAGACGATCGTAGTAACAACAGCCCACTTTCCTTGAGGGCGCTTTTTTATGATGAGGTAGTGGAGAAGAAGAGTGCCTAATTCATTTCCTGTAAAATGGACGGGGGTGTGGTTATGTAGAACTGAGGCGGCTAGTCTGTCTGAATCGGGATCGGAGACGAGCAACAAGTCTGCGTTTTGGTTTTGTAGATCGCGTAGACCCAAAGCAAGGGCTCTTTCTGTTTCTGGATTAGGATAAGGAGTTGTGGGGAAGTTCCCATCAGGAGTTTTTTGTTCTTCTACGAGGTGGACATTAGAAAAACCGGCGCGTCTTAGAGCTTGAGGAATGACAGTAATGCCTGCACCATTGAGAGGAGAGTAGATAATCGAGAGAGAATGCCCTTTTTTAGAGCTAGAGGAGAGTTGAAAGATGGCATCAAGGTAAGCTTTATCTACATCCTCTCCGATAATTTTTATAAGAGGCGTATCATGGCTTGCAACTTTTGGGGTTTTAACTTTTCCGATAGCGGCCATAATTCCGGTATCATGCGGAAAAACCACCTGTGCACCATCGTCCCAGTAGACTTTATAGCCGTTATAATCTTTAGGATTGTGCGACGCTGTAAGATTAATTCCCGCTTTAGCATGGAGATAGCGCACGGCAAAAGAGGCGAAGGGGGTGGGTCTGAGTGCTGAAACTAAAAAGACTGGGATCTCATTACCAGCTAGGACGTATGCGGTTTCCAGGGCAAACTCGCGTCCATGGAGTCGAGAGTCGTGACAGATGACAACGCCGCGTCTCCACTCTTTTTCGGGAAATGTTTTTAAATAGTCGGCAAGCCCCTGTGTGATGAGCCGAATCGTGCCGACATTGATCTGATCAGAACCCGGGCCCATCTTAGCTCTAACTCCACCAGTGCCAAAAGCTAAATGTCCTCCCATAGTGGTTTTATTCCGTATCCTTTTTTACAGTGGACTCGATTTTAGAGAAGGGGATCAGAGGAGCGTCTTTGTGGTTAATCCCTTCGCAAAAAGTTCCAGCTTCTAGCCAGGCTTTTTTACTGGTGAGATTTTCTTTCCAAAAAGGGAAGGTGCGACATTGTGAAGGACGCGCTTCATAGACGGTGCACATTTTATCTTTTAGAAAGACGCAATCGTAAGTGGTCATGTGTTCTTTAAGGGCTGGACGACCATCAATTGTACGTGTGTATTTTTTTAGAAATTCAGTCTCGTCTAGTTCTAAAAGTTTAGCGAGTTTTTTTATCTCTAGAGGGGTGATCCATACACGCCCAGGAAAACCTGTGCAGCATTTGCCGCAACCTGTGCAACCAAAACGGAGCCCGTCCTTATACCATGCTAATTTCTTTGCCATCAAATGGATCCCAATGTTCTTCTTCCCCTTTTTTATACAGCTGAGCCTCTAGGCGATCTGTGCTGATTGTTAGAAGGTTAAAGGAGCTTCCTTCTAAAAGTGATATAGAGCCACTATCAATTACCATATGGCCCTTTTTCGTCATAATTTCTGCTGTGTGGCGATGGCCGTGAAGATAGAGACGGATACGTGGATCGTTTTCAATAATTTTTCCGAGTCTATTGCCTCGCTCCAAATGAGCGGTTGGAAATTTATAAGAGTCATAGGGATAGTGGACAGCGAGAATAATCACAGCATCTGAAGGGAGTTCTGAAAGGAGGCCAGTTAGGGATTTTTCCACTTCTTCGCTAAAGATTCCAGTCGACTTATAGAAAGGGGTTGCATAGCTGCAGTCAGCTAAGACAAGGCGGCAACGATCAAAAAGGGGAAAAGAAGCGACCCGTTCATTCGAGAGACAATGTTCCGTATCTCCTTGAAGGCGAGCAAGGGAGCCTACTTGAGAGTAAAATTTTTTCTTTTGGCCACAGGTTTTGGTATAGACGTCGTGATTACCTGGGATAGTATAAACTGTAAAACCTTGTGTTTTAAGAAATTCAAGGTAATTTTTTAGATAGCCAAGCTCTTTTTTTGATCCTGTAGTTGTATAATCACC
>CAZBHP010000184.1:0-2697 GCA_964491795.1 uncultured bacterium
TCTCCTCTTTTGTCATAGAGCTTGCAAGCGCTTGAATCGGGAGTCCTAAAAATTTACTATCTTCTGTTTGAGGGGTGAGAAGGCCATCAAAATAAGCCTGGATTGCTAATTGATACTCTTTCTCTTTCTCTAAAGTCAGTTTTTTTGAGGCAGGGTATTTTTGACCTAAGAAGAAAAGAAGTGGTAACATCTCTTTAAGATCAAATCGTTTTTCCACAGCTTGCCAGTTAAGCTCTTTATTGATTCCCAAAGAGAGGCGCTCTACATGTATTTGAGGCTTAACTGCTCCCTCTACAGAGATCTCTAAACTCTCCCCTTTTCTCAAAGTAAAAGGCTTACCGGCAAGTGATCCTTCGACACTTTTTCCTCGATGGAGAGTAAGCGTTAATTTTTCCCCTTGATGTGAGAGATAAAAAAAGAAAAAGCCCTCTTGAGCCTGTCCAAAAATTTCGACCCGATTTTTTTCTTGATTTTGAAGCGTGGTGAATTTTTCTACAGGGCCAGTAAGCGAGAGGATAACAGTGTGCTTTTCTTTTCCTCTTGTAATCTCAATACGGGTTGGAAAAGCTTTGATTACGTAAGGAGATCCCGGCAAAAGCATTCCCACACCCGGGCTGTTGGTAAAAGGGGTAAAACGGTTCATGATAGTAATTATACGGCGCATTTAATCAATCCTTTTTGCTCAACCCTTTTTGCTAAAACATTCATTTTTGAGATTCGAGAGATCTTGTGAATTTACTTCAGTATAAATCTAAAAATAGGTTAGAATTCCTCTTATGTCTGTACTAGGATCCGCTTTTTCCCTATTTTTAGTCTACAATGTGATAGGAAATCTCCCTTTTTACATTGCGATCCTCAAGCCCTATGATCCTAGTCGTCAAAAAATTATCTTAATTCGTGAAATGTTGATTGCCTTGGGAATTCTTTTTCTCTTTGGCTATGCAGGTGAATCGGTTCTCCATTTCTTAGGAGTAACTCCGGGAATCCTTGGGATCGCAGGTGGAATCCTTCTTTTCGTCATTGCTCTTACTATGATTTTCCCTAAGCATACAGTCGGTGGACTTCCTCCCCACGAGCCTATCATTGTCCCTATCGCAACGCCTGCCATGGCAGGTCCTGGCAGCATCAGCGCAGTTATGCTTTTTTCAGACACTCTTCCTTCTTTCTCGCATTTAGCTCTAGTTATCTTTCTTGCTTGGCTCCCATCTCTTGGCATCCTTCTCGCAGCCTCTTACATCAGGTATCTAGTAGGCGAGAGAGGGCTTATCGCCTTTGAACGGTTCGGGGGGCTTCTGATTAGCTTGATCGCCATCCAAATGATCTCTTCCGGTACCATACGACTCGTAAAAGAAAATTTTACAAACGTACCTAAAGTAGAGGCTCATCATGCAGTGGCAAGAGATTGAACAAGCGTTTCAGCGCGCACTTACACACTCTTTTTCAAAAAAGAAGTTCATTTTTATCTCTCCCCTCCTTTTAGCGTGTGGTCTATTAATTGTCTTTTGTAGAGCAGCCTCTTTAGAAGCTCACTCTTGGATTTTTTTAAGCCTCGCCTTCCTTCCGATCTTCCTTACAACGGGCATGCTTCTTGCAGGCGGAGTTTTTATCACTAGGATCTACTATAATGAAGTGCGTCAGCAGCCTCTTCAGCTCTGGAAACTTTTGCAGCAATCTATTCAACATCTTTTAGAGGCCTCTTACCTCTCTCTCCCTTTGATTATCACCTATCTTTGCCTTTGGACTTTGCTTGGCGTTTTTTATCTTCTCCGCGCGATTCCTGGGATCGGAGTGGTCATGAGCATTCTCTTCTCTTTTGGTCCTTTTCTCCTTGTATGTGCTTTTCTCTTTTTGGCAGTCATCAGTCTTCTCTCTCTCTTTTTTGTGACTCCCCATATTGCGTTAAAAGGGAAAATCCACCTCTCCATTGTCGAAGAAATCCTCTCCCGTTTAAAACTAAGTATTTTCTCTAACGCGGCACTCTTCTTCATTGGTCTTACCCCCCTTCTTCTGGCAAGTGGGTTTTTAAGCCTTGCAGCTTACGTTACAAGTCTAAAGTATCTCATGTGTGAATCACTTGTTGGGATCTCTTTAGAGTGGTTTTTTATCATGGTCCCCTTTTCTTTACTTCTCACCCCAGCCCTAACTTTCTTTTTCAATTTTGCAACAGAGAGTTTCTTACTTCTCCAAAAGAAGAAAAAAGATCCTGTAGCTCCTAAAGAAGAATATCTTTTCACCACATGATCGCTATCGTAGGCGCAGGTCTAGCCGGCCTTAGCGCTGCTTTTTTTCTCTCCCAAAAAGGCTATAAAATCACCTTATTCGATAAGGATGGGATTGGAAAAGGTGCATCTGGTATCGCTTCAGGCCTTTGCCACCCCTACCCCGGCAGAGATGGCAAGCTTTCTAAATATGGACATGAGTCTTTAGAGGAAACAAAAGCTCTACTCTCTTACGTAGAAGAAAAAACTAAAACCAGATGCGCCCACAAGATCTCTTTTCTTCGCAAAAACTTACCTTTAACTCTAAACTACCCGGATCTAGAAGAGACACCTGAAGGGATTCTGATCCATTCGGGCGTAGTCTTTGCTATGCCCCTTTATTTAGAGTCTCTTTTTCAGACCATCCCAAACCTTACTTTTATCAAAAAAAAAGTCTCTTTTCAGGACGATTTTGCAGAATTTTACGCTGTCATATTTG
>CAZBHP010000185.1:0-2671 GCA_964491795.1 uncultured bacterium
ATAGTCGAAGCGGATGCTAAAAATCGAAGTGCGTTAACTTCTTATTCTAGCAGCGAATAAAAAAGTAATCATCCTTAAAGTTACTTATCCCTGTAGCAAAGCGGAAGGGATACCCCGCGGCAAGATATGGCAAAGAGAAATCAAATATCGCGAGCCCGAAGGGGCCCAGGGCGGTGAGGCTGTATTTTCTACGCGAACCCGAGTGATATTTGATTTGTCAAAGTCAGATCTTGCCCAAATAGGAGGGTGTGGGAGGATTATGCGGGAGCAATCCTCCCACTTAAAAAGCTCTCATAATTTTATCTATTTCTATCACGTTATCTAAGCAATTTACAAAATTCTATAAATTATATTTCTCTCTCTCCCACATAGAGAAGTTCTTTTAATGACAAGAAATGCAGTACGTGCTACAGGAAAATAGAGCCCATCCTATATACTGGTTTGTCGTATGCGTAGAATGTACCAATTAATACTCTGTTTACTCTCTCTTCTCGTCGTTAGTTGCGAAGAGCACCGCTCTATCGTCACAGGCGTTGATGAGCGCGAAGCAAATATCATTATCGTTTTCCTCGACAGTAAAGGGATTAAAGCCACTAAAGATGTTATGCCTACGAGCCCAGGTGCTGCGATGTCCGATTCGAGCGCACCACTTTTTTCTATTAGCGTAGATCCTAAAAATGCAATCGATGCAATGGCTATCCTTAATAGCAACGGTTTGCCCAGGAAACAAGGGACAACTCTTTTAGCCCTTTTTGCAAAGCAGAGTTTGATGTCGACGGATAAAGAAGAGAACATCCGCTATCAAGCAGGTCTTGCGCAGCAAATCGCAAACATGATTTTGATGATCGATGGTGTGATTGATGCTCAGGTGCAGATATCTTTCCCTGACCCCAATGCTAACATAGAAGAGCCGAACAAACAACGGGTAACGGCTGCTGTCTTTGTAAAGCATCAAGGTATTATCGATGATCCCAATTCCCACCTGGAAAACAAAATCAAACGCCTTGTTTCGGGCAGTATCCAAGGCCTGGATGTCAATGATGTAACCGTTGTCTCTGATCGCTCTCGTTTCACTGATATTACAGCGTCTTCTTTAGACATGATTGGGGAGAAGGCCGGCAAAGAGTATGTGAAAATCTGGTCTATGGTGATGAACAAAGACTCGGCTGCTAAATTTCGTTTTCTTTTCTTTCTCCTATTAACTCTAGCTCTCGTTTTTGCCCTTGCAATCGCATTTCTTGTGTGGAAAATTTATCCGCTCGTACAGCAAAAAGGGGGCTTAAAAAAGTTTTTTCATTTGACGCCTCTAGCACACAAAGAGACTCAGCATGAAGAGAGAAGCTAAAAGAAACCAAACTATTAAAGATTTCTCCATCCAAGAACTCTTTGATCATATTCACCCTTCTTGGTACAGCTCTTATCTTGAGAGCCTTCCAGAGAAAGACCGCTCTCTTTTTACATCGGCTTTAGAGACAGAATCACACTATCGCCTCTCACAACCTCTTTCGGTGTTTCTTTTAAATCACCTCTTTCAAAAAACATTCTCCGAAGTCCCCCTCCCTCTATCTTTTATGGGAGAAGATCCTCTTGCAGTCTTAGGGCGGGCTCCTTTAGGAAAACTGAAAAAACTCATCCGACTTCTCTCTCTCTACGATCTTCTTCCCGAAATCAAAAAGGTTCTTCAAGCCTCTCTTTTGAAAAAAATTGAGGAGATGCTTTCTCAAGAAGAGTGTGCCTATTTGCAACGTATCCAAGGAGGGCGTAATCCTCCTCTTTTTGGACCAATGGGTCTCTCTAATTGGGATGGCAATATATCAAAACTAGAAGAGGTCCTTTTTGAGCGAGGGATGAAGCGGCTCTCCATAGCTCTTAGCAATTCTTCGCCCGATCTTTTATGGTATATAGAGCACACCCTTGATCGCTCTGAAGCTAAAAAATTCCTCTCTTATCTCTCTTCAAGGGCAGATCCGCGCACGGTAACCCTTCTTTCAGAACAAATTCTTACCGCATGGAAAACACTGGAGTCATAATATGTATGCTTTCACGCTCTTAAAAAAAGGATCTATCCATACGGGGAAAGATAAAATCATTCGGAAGAAAGATTTTTCTCAGATCGTCTCTGCAAAACAAGTGTTAGATTTAGCCAAAAAAGAGGCAAAAGAGCTCCATGAAGAAACAGTTGTCGAATGCGAGAAATTACGAACAGAGGCTCAAGAGGCTGGTTTTCAAGAAGGGTTAGAACGGGTCTATCAACATTTACTCTCTTTCGAAGAAAAGATTAAAATTTTACGGCATGAGATGCAGAAAGCTGTTTTACCGCTTGTCTTAAAGGCGACTAAACGGATTATTGGAGAGGAGCTAGAGCTTCATCCTGACACCATAGTATCCATTGTTCTCCAAGCTATCAAATCAGTTCTCTCTTGCAAAGTTGTTAAACTTTATGTAAATAAAGATGATTTGGAAATTCTCGAAGAACATAAAGAGAGACTTAAAGATGCCTTTGAGCACTTAGAGAGTTTCCATATTGAAGAGCGCTCTGACATCCCGCGTGGCAGCACAATTATTGAGACAGAGAGGGGAATTCTAAATGCTACGTTAGAAAACCAATACCGGGCTCTTGAACGGGCCTTTGAAACTTTTACCAAAAAACGTTGAGATGCAGCGGCTAAAA
>CAZBHP010000186.1:0-2645 GCA_964491795.1 uncultured bacterium
TCTACCAGCTACTCACTTTAAAAATGCCTTTTCGCCGCACCACGATAAAAGAGTATAAGAAGATCAAAGACAAAGAGACACTCCTTGATCCGCTAGAGGCCTCTCCTGCTCGTGACATCCCCCCTCAGCTTGCCAAAATCTGTAGAAAGTGCCTTGCTAAGGAAGAGCACCTTCGTTACAACTCTATTACTGAGATTTTAGTCGATTTAGAAAAATACAATGCCGGTTTCCCCGACTGGATCTTTACTAAGAGCCTTGCTGTCCAAAGAGAGGAAGATTGGGAGCTTCAAGAGAATGTCCTCTTAAGTAAACTTGTCCCTATCACAGGATCGACCGAGATTATGCAGTGGCATGTGCTGATGATCTCTAAAGAGTCGTTTTCTGGGAATAAACGGTTAGAGATACTCCTCTCTCTAGAAGAGGATTCCGAAGGGGTAGGCTTTCTTCTCAATATTCCAGAGCCCAAAGAACGCGAAGGTTTAGAAGAAGGCTACTGTATTTGGATTGGGTCAAAGAAAAACCCAGGTATTAAACTCTATCGCTCTCATGTCGTCCTTTTTGATCTCTCGGGTAGATATATTGAATCAGGGCAAAACACTTTGATTGAGATCGAAAAAATCGATCAAACCGTACACTTATTTATTAATCGGGAACTTCTGATTAACTACACAGATCCTCTCCCTATTGTGGGCACGCACGTGGGTATCTTGTCTCAAGATATGGAGTTTTCCCTCTCCTTCTTACGAGTCTATGTCGGAAGCCAAAATGCTGTGGTAGGATGTCTTTCTATTCCTGATGCCTTCCTTGCTTCAAAAAACTTTGAAGAAGCCTATGCTGAATATGTAAGGATTGCAGACTCTTTTTCAGGAAGATCAGAAGGAAGAGATGCCCTTTTTCGCGCTGGCATCACTCTTATTGAGAGGTCCAAACGAGAAACTGTGGAATATAAGAAGACCCTCCTTTTAGAAGAGGCACTTCTTCAGTTCGACCGCTTACACCACACCCCTTCTGAGCCTTTAGAATACCTCGGAAAATCTCTTGTCTATCATAGGATGGGAAATACTGAAGAGGAGTTGAAGTGTTTAGAGCTAGGGATTAGAAAATATAAAAATCATGCACTTGCAAGATCTCTGGAAGAAAGAGTTCTGTTTCGCTTACACGAGAGCGCTAAACAAGACCGGATGGGAGTCTATCAATTTGCCCTTCTCACCTTAAGACACCTTCCTCTCTCCCTTTCTAACCGCGAAACCCATGCTCTTATTCACAACTTGTCAACTTATGCAGAAAAGCTCTACTTTTTCCCCCCTCTCAAACAATTTAACCGGCTTAAAGAGCGGTATGATCAAATGGCGGTGCAGCTAGCTTTTTGGTTAGATAAGCCACTCACTTTACAAGAGATGCTAAAGCATGAGAGTTCGGTAGCTTTGCAAGAGACCATCCACTTCGCTCTTCATGCTCTAGGTCATCATGATGAATCTACCCTTAGCCTCGAAAAGATCCATCTTTCTAAAAATGAAGATCTCTCCTCTTTAGATCCACGCAAAATCCTTTTCCTTCTAGAAAAAGATCTGACACGAAAAAATGCGAAGGAGATCCTCTCTGTCATTAAAAAATGCCAAGAACATATGACCCTACAAGATTTCCAGAAATCGTTTGCAGCGATTGAAATTTGGGCCCTTCTCCTCGCTAAAGACTGGGAACAAGCAGATCTTCTCCTCTCTAACTATGAACGTGAAAGCACCGAAAAGGTCGACTCCCCTTTCTATATGCTCAAAGGATGTCTTCTTGCCCAAACAAACGGGCCAATAAGTGCTTTAAAACATTTCGAGCGGACATCCGATTACGTCTATCCCCCTCTCTACTCTCTTCTAGCCCACTATCTTAAAGGCAATACACTCGCCCACAACCGTTGGCACAAACAGGCCTTTTCCTACGAAAAAAAGGCCCTCCTTTCTCAACAAACCCTCTACTACCACTCCTTAGGCAAAAGCACCAAAGCCGCCTACTTCGAACGTAAAAAGGGTCAGTTGTAAGTTATAGCCTGATCAAAAATACATGAATTACAAGATCTGTCACAAAGTGGGCTGTGATAGCTGTCCAAAGTCCTCTAGACCAATACAACCATCCAAAAACAACTCCTGCGATTCCATTAAGAAAAAAAATTCGAAATACTTCAAATCCAGAGGGAGGTGCAATCTTGAAAGCTGCGGGTAAATGCCCCATTCCAAAGAGAAGAGCAACTACGATATTGACACTCCATAGAATAACCAATCTATTGCTTGAAGAGATTTTTAAGCATTTGCCAACGAGAAAATAGATCAGCGTAAATAGAAACAGCCTCAACAAGACCTCTTCGTTAACACCTCCATAAATGGAAGCTAATGCACCTGCCCAAAATGGCGGATGAGCCTCTGAAAAAAGAGAGCTTTTAAATACCATTTTCTCGAAAAAGAAAAGAGTTAACCCGACCGATACCCCAACAACTACTGCTAGATAGGCTATTTGTTTAAGAAACCCTTGTCGAGGAAAAGGATTAAGATCTGTTTTAGGTAACATTTTAAAGCTAATCCAACAAATGAGTCCAAAAAAGAGGGCTGCTTGTAGAGTGCCCAATAGAGCTACCTTCCAAATAGAAACAGTTGTGG
>CAZBHP010000187.1:0-2616 GCA_964491795.1 uncultured bacterium
CGCCTCTACCACCAGCAGACTTACCCCCTCAAGATCCTCCCCCTCTTGAAGAGTGCCCATTACCTCCGCCACCTGTAGAATCTCCAGCACCACCTCCCTCTACGCCTCCAGAATCTCCTGCGCCTCTACCACCAGCAGACTTACCCCCTCAAGATCCTCCCCCTCTTGAAGAGTGTCCTCTACTTCCTCCACCACAATCTCCAATATCTAACGAAGAACCTCCACCTCTTGAAGATTGCCCCTTGTTTTCAACCACTCCTGTGACCAGTGGATTTGAAACCAACAACCCGCCAGTGTCTGGCCAGGAAACCTATAACTCGGGGATATCGGGATATGAAACACAAAACCCTTTAACATCTGGATATTACACTAACAGCCCCGCACCTTCAGGTTATGATACAGGGGCCCCTATGTGGTCTGGTTATGATACCAATACACCCTGGTCATCAGGACAAAATTAGGAGAATAATTATGAACGACTTGCCAAGCTGCAATCCCACCTCTTCAGGAGGGAGCAAAGCAGCCAATTCATCAAATAACCCTTATGGATTGAGAAGAACTCCTCCTTCTTCAGAAGGAGGTTCTTTTAATGACACCAGTAAGTCTTTTGCTTTTTTTTACATGTATCCACCCTTATGCCCCAAGCCCGGGTCTCAAGGATATGCTAAAGAATCTAAGGCCAAATAAGGAGATTTTATATGCGGCACCACGTTTTAGCTTTTAACCCAGATAATGGGATTGCGTTCAATGATTCGACGGGTAATATACGCGTGCATCACGAGGGAGAATACGCTGTCACATGCATTGTTTTCGCTCAAAATGCACCGTTGAAAGAAGAGAGCATTTTTTTGGAAATAAATGGCATTACGATAAATGAGAGCTCTATTACCTTAGCTAAAGGGACAAATGAAGTTCACACTAAACGTATAACTCTTTTTCTTACTCGCGAGGATACCCTGTCTCTTAGCTCTTCTCCTCTCTGGGGAGAGATGTCTTTATCCCTGATGATTGAAGAGATATAGCCTTATAAAATTGCAAAAACTCTTCTATAGAGAGCTCTTCCGGACGAGCGGTTGGGGAGAGTCCAAGACTTGCTAAGATATCCTCTATCTTTTCAACATTAAGTGATGCTCGTATCATTTTTCTTTTACGTTTAAATAGCAAAGAGAGGAAGGCGCTAAACTCTTCTTTATTAATCTCTGGATCTAACTTCTTTGGAATAAGAGAAAAAAGATGTGAAGCAATGTGAGGCTTTGGCCAGAAACAGCCAGAGGAAACGGTAAATCCTTTTGAAAAGGTAAATAAAAAGTGTAAATAGTATGAAAGAAAATTTGCATTTCGAGAGGGTGGTATAACAGAGATCCTATCTACCATATCTTTCTGCGCTAAGAGAGTGATCTTAGAACATAGATGTGAGAAAAATGCTAAGCGCTCTAAGATAGAAGCAGTAATATGATAAGGTATATTAGCCACAACCTTGAGTGGCCTATCGATTGTGTACGTTAAAAAGTCTTGATTGATGACTGTCAACTTGTCTGATGGGAAAAGTTCTCTTAAAAGGGTTGCGAATCGCACATCTTTTTCAACCGCTATTACAGTACACCCTTGTTCTAAAAGTGCTTTAGTAAGACAACCCGGCCCGCTGCCAATTTCTAAAATTGTTTCCCCTTCTTTAACGGCCGCCTCTTGCAAAATTTTTGCAACAACGTTCTGATCGATAAGAAAATTCTGAGAGAGGCTTTTTTTAGGCAAAAGTCCCTTTTCTTGAAGAAAAGGGATCAATTGCGAAGGTTTATTTGGATCCACTAGCGTAAGATAAATGGTTGATAAGAAGGATCAAACAGTTTAGATACCGTAAGATCTTCTGCATGGTATTTTTTACGCAGCTTTGTAAAGTATTCCTCTTTTTGCTTCTTTGCAGCTTCTTCCATTAAGGAGTCCTGAATTTTTTTAGAAACCTCTGTGAAAGGGATCGGGGCTGCTTCATGATGGTCAACAAGATGGAAGAAACGCAAGACTGTAGAACCATCACTACGGCTTTTTTGCTCTTGTGGAGCAGAAAAAGAGTTTATCTCTAGACCTTCTAAAACACGACGGTGGTCTAAAGAGAGATCCGATGAGGAAACACACAGTTCTTTAGACACTTGTATATTGAGATCGGCTTCTTTGCTACTTTCTTGAAAAGTAAGCAATTTTGCATCCATATATTCAAACGCCGTTCTAGAGAGCTCTTCATGCATCTTTTCGGCTACTTCTTTTGCTTGATCAAGATCTTTTGAACGGATAGTCACTGTCTTATAAACCCACTCTTCTTTCGGAGGATTCTTTTTCAAAAACTCTTCATAACCTGTTTTAATTGCTTCGGGGTTAACCATCTGTAAAACGCGTGCCCATATACGGTACCAGGAGATATTTCGTATAACGATGTCATCATAAACCATATCCCAGGCCTCTTCATAGCTGACCCCTAACTCACCAAGTTTACGAAAAATATTAGGGCCAAAACGAGTCTCCATCTCCTCTCGTACATCACCATCTGTGATCTTAATTTTAAGATCTTCAGCTTCTATTTTCATGAGCTCATTTTCAATAAGCTCTTCCAATGTACGGCGCCAT
>CAZBHP010000188.1:0-2601 GCA_964491795.1 uncultured bacterium
CACGTTTATTAATAGTGCTTGGCGCAATAAAGTATCAAGAGCAAGAATAAGGCGAAGAACATTGACTCGGGGTACGCCTAAAAGGGCGCCTTCGGTGTGATCGTCGATGAGCTTTCTAACAGTTGCAAGGGGAAGGCCTCGTGCGGAGGCGATCCGCTCTGCTTGGAAAAGGGCGTTTGCGAGGCTGATGTGGGGGTCAAGGCCGCTTGCAGAGCTTGTGACGGCGTCAGAGGGAAGAAGTGCTCCGAGGGAGAGACTATTTTCAGAGCGATAGGCGGGAGCGCGCTTTTTTAGAAGGTCGAGAAGTTTTTGAGAAGTGGGGCCGAGGTTACTTCCGCTAGAGTTACTGGCGTCGTAGCCCTTGTCACCTGCGTTTGAAGGGCGGGGGTGGAAGTATTCAGGCTTGGTGAAGCTTTGCGCAAGAAGCGATGAGCCGATCACATGGCCACTTTGGTCGACAATAAGACTGCCGTTTGCTTGGTTAGAGAAGAAAAGCTGTCCGATGCCAAAGAGGAAAAAAGGATAGATGACCCCTAAGAGCAGGGTGAAAAAGAGAAGAGAGAGACATGAGGCCCAAAGAGAGTGTAAAAAGGTCTTCATTATAGGATCCTCAGGGCATTTAGAAGCATATCGATCAGTTTAATCCCGATGAAGGGGAGAATAATCCCGCCGATGCCATAGATGGCAAGATTGCGACGTAATAAGACAATGGCTCTTGCTGGGATCATTTTGACTCCATGGAAAGCAAGTGGGATCAAAGCGGGAATAATAAGAGCATTAAAAATCACAGCGCTTAAGACAGCACTCTGTGGTGTCGCAAGGCGCATTAGGTTTAACGGGTGAATTAAAGGGAAGAAGGGGAGTAGGATGGCGGGGATGATAGCAAAATATTTGGCTACATCATTTGCTACTGAGAAGGTAGTAAGCGCTCCTCGTGTCATTAGCATCTGTTTTCCGATCTCTATAATTTCAAAAAGTTTGTCTGGGTGGGAGTCAAGATCGATCATATTCCCGGCTTCTTTGGCGGCCTGCGTTCCTGAGTTCATAGCAACGCCTACATCTGCCTGAGCAAGAGCTGGGGCATCGTTTACTCCATCGCCTGTCATGGCGACAAGTCTTCCCTCTTTTTGCATCTTGATCACAGTTTTTAGTTTCTCTTCGGGGGAGACTTCGGCTAAAAAGTCATCTACACCTGCTTCTTTAGCACTGGTTGCTGCAGTGATCGGATTGTCACCTGTAATCATAATCGTGCGGATTCCCATAGAGCGAAAGCGGGCAAACAGCTGAGAGAGACCTTTTTTTACAATGTCTTTGAGCAAGATCACCCCTAAAACCTTATGATTGTCAGAGATGATAAGGGGGGTTCCTCCTTGCATAGAATAAGCTTTTGCTGCTTCTGCTATTTTGGGGGGAAGAGGATGACCGACAAATTTCTCTACCGCATCAATGGCGCCTTTGCGAAATGTCTCTCCGTGGGCGTTAGCGCCACTCATTCGAGTCTCAGCGGCGAAAGGGACAAACTCTAAATGAGGAATATCTTTGGGGATGGCACTCTCGTGATGTTCTTTAATAAAATCGACAATGCTGCGCCCTTCATCGGTTTGGTCATTAACAGAGGAGAAGTAAGAGGCTCTCACAAAATCTTCAATGCTTACATGCTCGGCAAGAGTAATAGCCGAAGCCTTTCGATGACCGATGGTGATTGTCCCTGTTTTGTCAATTAAGATAAGGTCGACATCACCGGCTGCTTCTACAGCTTGTCCGCTCATCGCGAGCACATGTTTTTTCATAAGACGATTGATTCCGGCGATCCCGATAGCACTTAAAAGCCCTGCAATTGTCGTTGGAATCAGGCAAATAAGAAGGGCTACAAGCATAGTTACAGAAAAGTCGACTTGGAAATACTTGCCAAAGATCTGCATTGCCACAACCACAACGAGGAAGATAAAGGTAAGGCCAGAGAGGAGAATCGTTAGCGCTATTTCATTGGGAGATTTTTTCCGTTTTGCGCTCTCTATCAAATCGATCATCCGGTCTAAAAAGCTATGTCCTTGCTCGGAGGAGATCTTAATAATCAGATAATCGGAGAGGATCTTAGTGCCCCCTGTGACAGAGCTGTGATCGGTTCCGGCAGCGCGAATTACCGGGGCTGACTCTCCGGTAACTGCAGATTCATCAATAGAGGCCATCCCTTCGATGATCTCCCCATCTCCTGGGATGATGTCTCCTTTTTCAACCTTGACGATATCCCCTTTTTTAAGGGTATTGCCAGGGACACTTTTATAGTTGCCCTCTCTATCTCTTAAGTAAGCCTTGGTTTCTACCCTTCCGTGGCGTAGTGATTCTGCCTGGGCTTGGTTACGCACTTCAGCGATAGACTCTGCAAAGTTTGCAAAGAGCACGGTTAACCAGAGCCAAATCGATACTTGAGAGTAGAAAGAAGAGTGCTCAGTTGAGAGGAAAATCCATTCAATTGTCGTGATAAAAGCGCCGACCTCTGTGATAAACATGACCGGGTTGTGCAAAAGGGAAAAGGGATTGAGCTTTTTTAAAGACTGTAAAAAAGCGTGGAGAAAGATGCGTTTGGAAAAGGCAGATGCA
>CAZBHP010000189.1:0-2551 GCA_964491795.1 uncultured bacterium
CTTTGGACTTCTTCTTTTTGCTTTCTTTTTCTTATCGTGCCTGACTTGGCTACAGTGGCTAATTAAGAGACTGTTCTTACAGTAATGCCCTAAAATCTTCAATTTTCCAAAACAACGATTCTTTTTATCGTTTTGTTGTTGATTTTGTTTTGTTTAGGAAAATGCGGAAGGGGAGGGATTCGAACCCCCGGACCCTTTCAGGCCTTCTGTTTTCAAGACAGATGCGATCGACCACTCTGCCACCCTTCCAGGAAAGAATGGATAAATTATATACTCTTTTGAAAAAAAATCAAGGAAACTGTTCTAAAAAACGAAGATCATTTTCTAAAAAGAGTCGGATGTCATTAATACCATGTCGCAGAAGATGAACTCTCTCGATACCACCGCCCCAAGCAAAACCAGATGTCGTTTCTGGATCGATTCCTCCAGCTTTAAGGACTTCGGGATGAATCATCCCTGCACCACATACTTCAAGCCATCCAGAATGTTTGCAAAGACCACATCCTTTCCCTTTACATAGAGTGCAACGAATATCAACCTCTACGCCGGGTTCAACGAAGGGGAAATAACTAGAGCGGACGCGGATCTCCACTTTTTCTTCAAACACCTTGGAATAAAATTCTTCAAGGGTAGCTAAAAGATCGGCAAAGTTGGTGTTAGTATCAATGTAGACCACATCGATTTGATGAAAAATCACATGTGATCGAGCTGATATCGTCTCATTACGGTAACACTTCCCAGGACAACACATCCGGATAGGAGGTTTATGAGACTCCATTACCCGTTGCTGAAAGTTTGTAGTGTGGGAACGGAGAAGCGTTTTAGGGTCGAGATAAAACGTGTCCTGCATGTCGCGTGCAGGGTGATCTTCGGGATAGTTTAAGCCCCCGTAGTTGTAATAATCAGATTCAATCTCTGGAGCTTTATAGACGGAAAACCCCATCCCTTTTAAAATATCGAGCATCCTTTCTATCATTTGAGAAAGTGGATGCACTCTTCCTAGAAAATTTTCTCTACCAGGAAGAGAGACATCTAGACGCTCTTTTTCTAATTGGGAAGCAAGTGCTTCTCTCTTAACTTTAGCTAATGAAAGGTCTAGCCTCTCGGTAATCGTGTCTCTACAAGTGTTGATCCACTTACCTACATGAGGCTTCTCCTCTAAAGAGACTTCTTTGAGCTCCTTCATCAAAGCCATTACCGGTCCTTTTTTTCCTAAGAACCGGACGCGGAGAGCTTCTAGCTCTTCTACGCTTTTGGCGGTGTGGAGCTCTTTTTCGAACTCTTTTTCTACAGTCTCAATCTTCTCTTTCAGGAGTAGACCCTTTTAGTTTGCTTAAAGAAGCGCTTGTTTTGCACGATCTACAATCTGCCCAAAAGCAGTTGTATCTTCAACAGCCAACATAGCAAGCATTTTGCGGTTAATCTCTACTTCTGCTTTTGCAAGTCCGTCAATTAAACGGCTGTAGGACATACCGTGTATGCGAGCAGCAGCATTGATCCTTTGGATCCAGAGGCTACGGAAATCTCTTTTCTTTTCCTTACGTCCAGAAAACGCATACGCCCAGGCTTTCATCAAAGCTGTATGAGCGAGGACGTGGTGACTCTTGCGGTCTCCGCGAAATCCTTTCGCTTGTTTTAGGAGCTTTTTAATTCTTTTTTTTCGTGCAGGGGCACGTGTTACTCTTACCATATATTCCTCAAAAATCTCGTGTTATAATCCGGTGATCATCCGTTTAAATTTCGCAACAAAACTCTCTGAAACTAGAGTTGGGTGCTCTAAGCGACGCTTTCTACGCGCACTTTTCTTTGTCAGAAGGTGGCGTCTCCCTTTTTGGCGACGAAGCAATTTTCCAGTTCCTGTAAGTTTAAAACGCTTTGCAAGTGTCTTATTGGTTTTCGCTTTGGGCACTTTTCTTCTCCTTTTGTTTCTTATCCTTACTTAGAGGTGCAATAACCATGCTCAGAGCTTTCCCGAGTAATTTTACAGGTGCTTCTACAGAAGAGACATCTTTTAAAGATTCAATCACCTTATCTAAAACCACACGTCCGTTCTCCACGAACATAATCTCGCGCCCTCTAAAGACGCAGGTAAATTTCACTTTCGATCCCTTGTCTACAAACTCTCTCGCATGTCGAATTTTTGTCTCTAGATCATGGCTATCGATATTCGGCTTAATTTTTATCTCTTTGAGCTTCGCTTGGTGCGTTGCTTTCTTGTTAACTTTTTCTCTTTTTGTTTGTTGGTAGCGAAACTTGCCGTAATCAATCAATTTGCAGACCGGAGGCGAAGCCATAGGAGCTATTTCTACCAGATCAAGCCCATACTCTTGAGCTTTTCCGAGAGCGTCGTAAAGGCTAAAAACCCCCATTTGCTCTCCTTCTTCATTAACGAGTCTTACCTCTCTTGCCCGGATCTCTCTATTAACTCTCAATCAAACACTCTTTGTTAGTTTCTACTAGGTTTGTAGAATAGCATAAAACTTAAATTTGGGATATAGCTGACTCGAACAGCCGACCTCCACGATGTCAACGTGGCGCTCTAACCAACTGA
>CAZBHP010000190.1:0-2545 GCA_964491795.1 uncultured bacterium
CTCCCCATTGCCCCTATTGATAGACATAAGATTCACGACTCGACCTCAATCCTTGAAATTACAACCCTTCCTAAATCTCTTGTCATCTTAGGTGGCGGATATATCGGATGCGAATTTGCCTCTCTTTTTGCGGCACTTGGCGTGAAAATCACCGTAGTAGAATTTTTCCCAGGTATTGTCTGGGCTCAAGGACAAACTGTGAGCGATTTTCTAGGAAAATCGTTTGAAAAGAAAGGAATTACCCTCAAGTGCAATGTGAAAGCAGAGAAATGCGAGCTCAAAGAAGAGGGAGTTTCCATACAGCTTAGCGACGGCTCTCATGTAGAGGCTGAGATGTGTCTGGTAGCGGTTGGCAGAAAGCCTTACACCGAGAATCTAAACCTCTCTCAAGTGGGCGTTGGAATGCATAACGGCTTTATCAGCGTAAACGATCGCATGCAGACAGACGTTTCTGGAATTTATGCAATTGGTGATGTGACAGGGAAATCCATGCTTGCCCATGTTGCCTCACATCAAGGAATTGTGGCAGCAGAAAATGCTGCGGGGATCTCTGTTGCAATGGATTATACAGCCGTACCGGCGGTAATCTTTACCCACCCTGAAATTGCAACCGTTGGTTATACCTTAGAGCAAGCGCAAAAAGCTCATCTCGATGCAAAGAAAGACTCTTTCCCTTTTGCCGCTCTTGGAAAAGCAAAAGCAAGTGGCGACACCGAAGGATTTGTTGAGCTGATTAGCGAAAAAAAGACTGGAAAAATCTTAGGTGCCTGTGTTGTAGGTCATGAGGCAAGTAATCTAATTGCAGAAGTAACCCTTGCTATGCAGCAAGAGCTCACCCTCGAATCGCTTGCTGAAACGATCCACGCTCATCCAACTCTTGCAGAAAGCTGGATGGAAGCCGCCCACTTAGCCCTGGGAGCTCCTCTTCATCTTCCACCCAAGCAAAAAGCCTCTGTATGAGCACTAAACTTCCCCTTCTTCCTCCTAATCCGGACCAAGAGGCAAAAGGTCGTTTCCCAAGATGGCTCCACCGCTCTGTTCCACAAGGCGACATACTTACACAGACGCAAGAGTCTTTAAAAAAATTTAGGCTCAATACCGTGTGCGAAGAGGCAAAGTGTCCTAATCGCCTCGAATGTTTCTCAAACCACACAGCGACTTTCTTAGCGCTCGGTAAAGAGTGCACAAGAGCTTGCGGCTTCTGCTCAATTGACTTTTCAAAGGCTCCCAAAGCCCCTGAAGAAGACGAACCCCTACGTATTGCCCTTGCGGTGAAAGAATTGGCCCTACGTCATGTGGTCATCACCATGGTCGCCCGCGATGATCTCGAAGATGGCGGAGCCTCACATCTAGTAAAAATTATGGAAGCGATCCGGCAAGAAAATAAAGATGCCTCTATCGAACTTCTCACCTCTGATTTCCAAGGAAATCTAAGAGCTCTTGATCTTCTCCTGGAAAAACGCCCTGAAATTTTCAATTATAACATCGAAACAGTGGAGCGCCTCACTCCCAAAGTGCGCCACAAAGCAACGTATGAGCGGACTCTTACTATCCTCTCACACGCAAAGAAAAGCTGTGGTCCTCTATTTGTCAAATCAGGTCTCATGCTAGGCCTTGGCGAAACAGAAGAAGAGGTGATGCAAACTCTTCAAGATCTTCGAGGAGCTGGCGTAGACCTTCTAACCCTGGGCCAATATCTCCAACCCACTTCTCATAAGCTCATCGTCAAAAGCTTCATTTCTCCTGAAACTTTTAAAGAATACGAACAAAAAGCCTACGCTCTCGGCTTCACCAAAGTCCACGCCGGACCGTTTGTCCGCTCCAGCTACCACGCCGGCTCTCTCAAAGACCTGGCCCTCTCCTCAGTTGAGGGCGATGAGAAATAGTTAGCAAATAAAGGTGGTGAGTTGGTCTATCATCGGACCGTACACGCCTTTTATTGTATTCACTCTGCGGGGGGATACTGGTAAATAGCTATTAATATCGGAGAGAAAGGTTATAAGACTCTCTGACATAGAGACAATCCCTTGCATGTAAAGCTCGAAGTTTTCCAGAAACATTTCGTTTTTAGGAGAAAGGGGGGAGTTTGCAGGCAACATCCTAGCAATTGTATCGAACACTTTCTTAAGAGGTTTGGTATTAGCAGAAGGAGGCCCTAGAAGATACCCAATTAAAGTTCCACCTGAAGACGGACAAGATGCTAGAGTAGCGTCTAAGGCAAATGCGTCTCCCCATTGTTTTAGGTTTTTTAGAAAAGTCGTAGGGGTTTTAGAATATGGTGGGGTTGGTCTATTGGCGCTTAAGATGTTGACCGCATTTAGTGCAAGTGTAGAGATGGAACAGACTAACAGGACATCGGCTGTGGACATATTAAGTTTTAACAGAGCATCAAATGAAGTCTTGGAGGAGGGGCTTTCTTTTGTTGCAGCTGCTGCGATTATATCCCAAGGGGTATCTGACATAATGAGTTCCTTTTTATTTTATATTTTTAAAAAATCAATTAGCAAATAAAGGTGGTTAGTTGATCTACTATTCTTTCGTAGCT
>CAZBHP010000191.1:0-2543 GCA_964491795.1 uncultured bacterium
ATACCTTTGTCTCGCGAAGCGTTTGGAGTGCGCAGCTCCTGCTGCGCCATTGGAGGAACCTCCCCTTTTAGCGCGTCTTAGGCCGGCGCCCAAAGGATTTTACTATCTCTGATTGCGTAGGTGTTTCCTGTTATTCCATAAAGAGCATCGACGTACTCGACTGGAGAGCGTCCGCCTAGCGAACTTATAGGGTTCGGGTATAGGTTGAGCCGATCACTACGATTCTTTAATAACGGAAGTCCCATCGCCTGAGCCTTTTGCTTACACATCTCTGTGAGCAACTCAGAGTGATACGTTCCATTGTTGGGTTGATTAATATAGAGCCGCTCTTGAAAAAGAACAGGCTTCTTATCTTTTTCATCCCAAAGGATCTTTAAAAGACATCTAGCGACCATCTTACCTGTCTCGTCCTTAACAGCAATGATTCGATACTTTCCATCAAGAAGAGGCCCTAAAAGACCCGCGTTAAGAGAAGGTCGCCCATCTAGACGTTGGCAGGAACCATTAATCTCATCTCCCATAAGAAGAATATCGCAGGGGTCATCGGTATCGCAAATTGAGTACTTTGGTTGACCTTTTACACCACCGCGCTCTGAAGAAAAACTCTTCACGAGCCCGTTTAAATCATTCTGCAACTCTGTTTTTGAGAATAATAATGAAGATTCTTTAAGCAAGCTTATTTGTATGCCTCTGTCGATCTCTTTATCTTCACAGAGACGTAACAGTTTTTGTTGCGCCTCAAGAGTCTCTACTGCTTGATTTCGTATTTCAGGCGTTTTCTCGGCACACGATTTAACCTCTTCCATCGCAGCTTCAATATCTGTGATAGCCTTTTCAACCTCACCTCCAACTAGCCCTTGAGCTAGAAACGGATATTTTTCTTGCCAGTCAGCTCCGAGGTGACTGTCTGTGATGATTTTTTGCTTAAAGATTTCCAGGTAATTGACTTTAGATGCTGTTGAACTTTGATTTTCTGCAGATTTTGATACAGGTGCAGACCTATTTTCTTTCCACAGCTCTAACAACTCAGGTTTGGATTCAAAAATAGTTTTAAGGTGTGGGCTCTGTTCGAGATCGTATCTGTTTTTTACAAAATTATCACTCCCCTCTAAGACATCTCTAACGTAAGTTGATAGAAGCGTTATAACATCCTTTTTTCCGAGTTTTCCTATAATATTAGGGCAAGTGCTAGAGCCGATAGTTTCTAAACTTCCGAGATAAATAAAAAGAGCTGTGGGGTCTCGGAATTTTTTATCATTTCCAAGTGTTTCTTCGTACTTCTCATAGAGATCTTCTACACCTTCTAAATCAAACTTCTGTTTAAAAAGGTCTTCCATAATCTTTTTTATATCCATAGGACTGTCGATAAGCTCTTTTAAGGTACTTACCATGCCAAGTTTTGTTAGCAAATTAAGCGTTGAAACAGCTCTGAAAAAATCTTTTTGTAGGTTGCCCTGATCATTTTTTGCTTTTTTATCTCGAGGCTTTAAACTCCACTCTCTTATGGGCGTTACAATTTTTTTCAGAAGAGCTATTTTCTTACTTTTATCTAAACCTTCTATTTTAAGAAGATTATGTATTGCTGATGAAACAGTTCGGTGTATAAAGACGTTCTTAAGCTTTATATGAGCAAAGGTATCGATGATTAAACCTAAATCTTCTGAGGTCTCTTCGGCGATCATCCCGACTAAGTAAGAACAGACGTCCGCATCACACCTTAAACCTTCAACCCTCTTAATTTCGAAAAGCTTTTTGGCCGCTTGAATATCCCCGCTTTCGATTAATCTTTTGGCTTCTTTTACCTTTGCTTGAAGGCTAGAAATTTTATCTGCAACACGCTTTCCGTCTTGGTCAAAAGTCGGTTTTTCTAATTTTTTGAGCATCTCGTTTTGTTTTTTTATTTCACCTTCGTTTTCTTCTTTTTTCGCCTTTGCCAAAAGCTTTCTAATTTGTTGTCTCTCCTTTAGAAGCTCGTCTAACCCGCCATATCTATTTAATTTCAAACCGCGCATTAAAATCTCAGCTTCTTTATTCTGAATTGCCCTCAGCCAACTCTCTAGAGGGGTATCAGCCTTTGAACTTGTAATATTGCTAAAGATTACATTTCTAATTAGAGTCATCTGAGGATCTTCATATCCAGCTAATTTGATAAAAAGAGGATTTAACTCGACTAAATCTCCAAGGGGGTGAGCAATGAAAAGCTGCGCTCCCTTTTCAGCTAAAAGCTTTACTATTTCGGTACCCCGTCTACTGGCCGCTAGAAACAAAGGAGTGCAGCGGTCATTGTCTTGAGTATTTAAGTCGGCTCCCTTCTCGATTAAAAGCCTTACTATTTCGGTTTTCTTAAGCATGGTCGCTAGATACAAAGGAGTCCAGCTATATTTGTTTGGAGTATTTAAGTCGGCACCTTTCTCGAGTAAAAGCTTCACTATTTTGGTATTCCCGTAACTAGCCGCTAGAGACAAAGGAGTCTCGCCATCTTTGTCTGGAGTATTTAAGTCGGCGCCTTTCTCGATTAAAAGCCTTACTATTTCGGTATGCCC
>CAZBHP010000192.1:0-2529 GCA_964491795.1 uncultured bacterium
TATAATTAAGATGTGAAAAAGCTATTTATAGTGGATAGGTAAAGAAAATGATGTTTACCCTTTGTTACCCAGCTCACGCCCACGCCCTTATCGGAGGCTCTCCTTCCATACGCTCTTCCTCTCCACCCTCTACTCTATCCCCTTCCCCAACCTCTAGTTTACCTTCTATCACAAGTTCTACTCCCAAAAAACTAGTAGATAGGATCCAAAAAGAAATAACCCTTCCTCGTTCGTTTTTAGAGTGGATTTTAGATCTGTTTTATCGGCTTGGATGGAGAAACGAATCATCCGTTATGACAAGAGTACGCGCTGTTATTAAGCGCGACTATCACTCTTCGTTAGTGCCTCACCCCAACGCCCTTTTCCCCTCTTATTCAAAGAGCGAATACGAGGAGAGAAGAGAGTTACAGAAAGAATTACGTCAACCTCGACTTCCTCTGTTAGCGCGACCTAAGACTTCCATTGTCGTCGAAAATGTGAGAGGCAATTTCGAAGCGGCTCCCAGCACAGTGGCTTTACAAGGTGCAACTGGAAACACCGAACAGCCCTTACCAACTCTCCTTACCAGAAGCTGTAGACACTTTACGCCTCCATACGCCGCTCTTCAAAACAAGGTAACCGTATTACGTCACCCCCTTTTCCCAGGAGGATTTCTCGTGATTTCTGAAATACCGACCGCTGGCGAAACAGCCTCCCCTCGCCTTGTAAGGATTACAGAAGTTAGCCCGAATGCTTCAGCCCAAGACTCTCATGTGGTCCATATTGGTATTTTAGCTTAAGAATCTTCTCAACCGCTTCATCTACCCTCCCCTCTTGAATACGGCCGCTTTTTACAGCATCCATAAGAGAGCGATGAATACGTTGAATATCTTTTGGCGTCAGTTCTAGACACCTATCTTCGCCTACTAATTGCTTGCCCCCCAACAAGAGAAGATCGCAACCAGCATTTAGGGCCTGAATGGCAGCTTCATCTACGGTCTTGCATTTTTTAAGCACCCCCTCCATCACCAAAGAGTCTGTGATAATCACCCCTTCAAACAAGAGAGTATCTCTAAGATAAGAGAGTGTTTTTGCTGATAAGGTAGAGCAATTTTCTTCATCAAAAACCGGCACCAAAAGATGTGCTGTCATGATTGCATCGGCGGTAGAGGAGAGTTTGGCAAAAGGGAAAAGCTCCACTTCTTCAAGCTCTTTCATCGACTTAGAAACGATTGGCAAGTCTTGATGAGAATCGACTGTCACATCGCCATGCCCAGGAAAGTGTTTTAAACAGGCGCTTATCCCCGACTCTCGATAACCTTCTAAGGCTGCCTTTCCAAAATCGGCCACAACTTGAGGATCATGACTAAAGGAGCGAGCGCCAATCACAGGGTTTTGAGGATTTACATTTACATCCACCACAGGAGCCAGATTCAAAGTGATACCGACTGCCCGTAGCTCTTTCCCTGCAATAAGGGCCGACTCTC
Source organism: uncultured bacterium (assembly GCA_964491795.1). Taxonomy (GTDB): domain Bacteria; phylum Chlamydiota; class Chlamydiia; order Chlamydiales; family 2-12-FULL-49-11; genus JAFEGE01. The sequence continues at coordinate 1,467 of CAZBHP010000192.1, forward strand.
TGGCAAGCCCAGGATCCCCCGTCTCCCCTAAAGAGCTATTTCCTAAGAGCTCTGTAAACCCCTCACGTAAACGAGTGACCTTCCCCCCTTCTTGATCTACCGCAATTACAAGAGGGATAGAGAGGCGATTTTCTTGAGCAAGCTCTTGTAGCCCTAAGCTTAAATTGCACACCTGTTCAGGAGAGGTAAGCCCATTCGACCAATTGTAATAGATGATGCCACCTACTTGTGTCTCTTGAATAAGAAAACGGGCATCTTCATTAGCTACCTCTCCATTAAAGTGGACCATAAGAAGCTGACCAACTTTTTCTTCTAAGGTCATTTCATGAACCCTGGAAGCGAATAGAGAAATGAATGCGCAAATAAGAAGACACGTAGTTTTAATCATGATAGATTATCATACTATAGTAAATTAATAAAAAAGCTAGGCCAAAACTTTTCGGAAATACTCTTCTAAGCGCATACGAACTATCATAGAAATAGCGCACTTTTTTCGGAGGATATTTTGGATCGTCCTGCGGCTTACACCGCTTTCTGTAGAAAGCTCACCGATTTTTTTCCCATCGATCCATACTTTTTTAATACAAGAAATCAGCTCATCATCATTCATAAGGACATTTTGACATATACTAACAATAAATTAGATAAGCTTTTTTTACGGCTTATCGAGAAGCTCTACTTTCCCTGACTTGAGATCATAGTAGCCGCCAACAATACGCAGCTCTCCCCTTTCAACTAACTTAGCAAGCACCGGCTTTGACAATCTCAGAGAGTCCCTCACATTTTTTACATTCGCCTTGATCGCTGTTTCAAGAGAATCGCCTTTCTTGCTTTTAGTAGAACTAACTGCCGCTTTAATTCGATCTAAGATGCTCTGGATATGGTTATCAAATTTCAAACCTTTAAGAACGGCATCTACTGCCCCACAGTTTGAATGTCCAAGGACCAATACAAACTTTGCGCCCAAAATACTTGTCCCATATTCGATACTTCCAATGGCAAAATCATCGACCACATTCCCTGCTAGACGAATCACAAATAGATCTCCTAAAGCTTGATCAAA
>CAZBHP010000193.1:0-2520 GCA_964491795.1 uncultured bacterium
AAGCTACTAGGCAAAGAGCGCGTACTTCGCGATTAGAAAAAGCACGATCCTTCAAGTGTCATCAGTCATATAGGGAAAGGGAGAGCAGCATGGAATATTTAAAGCAATTTCAGAACCACCTCGCTACAAATAATCTTCCTCAGGTGCTTAACCTTTGGCAAGAGTATTGCCTAAGCGATGAAGTCGATGCAGAGGAGTTTCAGGCGATCCTGAAAGAAATTAAAGGATCATCACTTCGCGAAGCTTTTGGCGCTTATGCACAGCAGGCGATTATGCTATGGGAGACCTTAAGAGAATCTCCAACAAAGCATGAAATTATAAAGCTTATTTTTGATCTTCAAACCACAAATGAAAAAGACCTTGCCGAGTTTGCTTATAACTATCTTGTAAAACGGTATCCTGATGATGGGCAATTTCAGCAAAAAATACGTTTAGTAGGCCTCAGAGAGCGGGTCAGCTTTCCTTATGCGCTTTCTAACTTTGAGCTTTTAACCCACATTAAACTGGGCAATTTTTTTGTCCATACAGGGGGGTGGGGGGTAGGCGAGGTTGTCGATGTCTCTATGCTCCGCGAGCAAATTACTTTAGAATTTGATTATGTGGCAGGGCAAAAAGAGCTTAGCTTTTATAACGCCTTTAAGACGTTAATTCCTATTTCTAAAGAGCATTTTTTAGCTCGACGTTTTGGAGATCCTGATAGTTTTGAAAGTTTTGCTAAAGAAAATCCGGTAGAGACCGTCCGCATGATCTTGCGAGATCTAGGGCCAAAAACAGCCCAGGAGATCAAAGATGAGATTTGTGATCTGATCATCCCTACAAAAGACTGGGCCCGTTGGTGGCAGATGACACGCACTAAACTCAAAAAAGACACCTTTATCCAGGTCCCTGAAAGTCTTAAAGATCCTTTTGTCTTACGCTCTCTAGAAGTGACTCATGAAGAGAAATTAAGCCGTGCATTAGCTTCTAAACCAGATGTAAAAACTCTTATAGAAATGGTCTATTCGTTTCTCCGGGATTTCTCTCAAGCCATCAAAAACGAAGAGTTCAAAGAATCTTTAAAAACACAGCTTTCAGAAGTCCTTGCTCATCAAGAAATTTCTGAAGCTGAAGAGCTGCAGCTCCTTTTCATGATGCAAGACTTAGGCCACGAAAAGGCTAAAAACCTTCAAGACATTGTCGCTAAGTTTTCAGATGTTGTGAGAGTGATGGATGAGATTTATGTCCTAGCTTACAAAAAACGATTCCTCATCGAGATTAAAAAGGCTCGCAAAGATTGGGAAGAGATTTATATCTCCCTTCTCTATGGAATCGACCAAAACACTCTGCGCGACTATATTTTAGATGCTCTTCTTCAAGAGAAAAAAGAGAGTCTTGTGAAGAAGAAATTAGAAGAGCTTATTGATCAACCAACGCTATCGCCAGTCACTTTCCTCTGGTATTTCCAGAAAATTATGACCGATGCAAGTTTCCCTTATGCAGATCAAGAAGGGTGGAACCGGTTTTTTGAAGGGTTTTTTACCCTCCTTCATAAAATTGAGGGTAATCCTGAGGAGAGAGACCTTGTGAAAAAGATGCTCCATTTCCTCACATCGGGGCGCTTTGCTAATGTGCGTCGTATTTTCCAGGGAGCAAGTCTTGAAGTTGTCAAAGAAGTCCTTCTCCTCTCTACAAAATGTCAAACTCTCACTGATCACGACATCAAAATTCTCCACTCTTTAGCAGAAGTTGTTCACCCATCCCTTGCGTCGATCCGTAAAAAAGGAGATGAGGAAGAGGAGAACATCATTTGGACAACAGAAGAGGGTTACAAAAAAATCAAAGACCGCATTGAGCAGATCGCAACGGTTGAGACTGTGGAGAACGCTAAAGAGATCGAAGTTGCAAGATCTCACGGTGACTTACGAGAAAATAGCGAATACAAGTTCGCTCTTGAAAAACGGTCCCGCCTTCAAGGAGAGTTAAAATTCCTCTCTGAGCAAATCAAGGATATGCGTGTCCTCACCAAGGTCGACATCGACACTCAAACTGTGAGCGTCGGCACAAAAGTTGTTTTAAAAAATGCTCAGGGAGAAAACACCACCTATACACTCCTCGGCCCTTGGGATGCTGATCCAGACAAGAACATCCTCTCTTTCCAGTCCAAGCTTGCTCAAGTCCTCCTGGGCCAAGCCAAAGGTGCGACTGTCACCCTCCACAACGAGCCTTGGCAAGTGGTCGCCATCGACAGCTACCTCTAATAGAAGAGAGTATACAGAGTCAGCAATTTAGAAAAACTCCTATGTATAGGAGTTTTTCTTGACTTTGGACATTTCCATAGAAAGTTAGTTTGCCGCTTTCTGTGCAACCACATCCCCAAAAAGTTATCCTTCTTTTTAAGCAAAGGGGCTGCTCATGCATAGCCACTCTGTTATTTAAGAATTCTTCTTACTCCTTAAGGATTGTTTGATGAATTGGTATAGTCTTTTAAACCCAGTTGGCTACTTATTCGCCCTAAGCACTGAGCGAACCAATTAAGATACA
>CAZBHP010000194.1:0-2517 GCA_964491795.1 uncultured bacterium
TCATCCATCAGAGAGCCGCCTAGTGGATGAAATAAGTAGCCAACCGGGTTTTAAGCGTTGTTCAAAGGGAAAGAAGGGGTTTTTGCTCACACAAAAACCCCTTCTTGTTTTTTTTAAGACCTTATTTTTTAGAGCAAGAAGTCCTTTTAATTTTCTTGAGTATAATAGAATAAAGAGGGTAAAGTTAGTTTTTTTCAGATCAGGTAGGTCGTCTATGAAACGAATGGTTCTTGCCCTTTTTCTTTGTACGTTGGGATGTTCAGGAAAAAACCCTCCAGAAAAAGGAGGCGGATGTCCTGCTAGGAAAAAACAGACACTTCATATCAATATTGCTGCAGAGCCACACACGCTTGATTGCAGAAAAGTCCGCTCTTTAGGAGATGTGAACTTGATGGGCGTTTTCATGGAAGGACTCATGCGCATTGGCAAAGATGGAGTTACAAGCTCTGCTTTGACAGATAAGTTTACTGTTTCCAAGGACATGAAGACCTATCTTTTTCATTTGAAAGAGACAAGATGGTCTAATGGGGATCCTTTGACAGCTCACGATTTTGTCTATGCGTGGAAAAAGGTTTTATCTCCGAACTTTTTAGCAGACAATGCATTTCTCCTCTATCCTATTCGCAATGCTTCTTTAGTGAAACAGGGGCTCCTTCCGATGAGTATGTTGGGAGTTAAGGCTCTTGATGATTACACACTTTCTGTAGAACTTGAGCAAGCAACACCCTATTTTTTAGAGCTGTTAGGTCTTCCGACTTTTTTCCCTGTGAACCAGGGAGTTGATAAACAAGAGCCAGAATGGCATAGAAATGCAGAGACATTTGTATGTAACGGCCCTTTTGCAATTGAGAAATGGACACATAATGATCAGATCACTTGTGTGAAAAATGCGCACTACTGGGATGCACAAGCAGTCAAGTTAGAGACGATTGAAATGGTAATGGTCGATGCAGAGACCGGTTTGAAAATGTTTACAACAGGCGATCTTGATTGGGAAGGATCACCTTTCTCTACAATTCCAATGGATGCGATAGCATCGCTTCAAGAAAAGAGCATGATTGAAAAAGACCCTCTTCTTGGAACTTACTGGATCCGCGTCAATACATCCCTTTTCCCTTTTCACACAGAAGAGCTGCGCAAAGGCCTTGCTCTTGCAATCAACCGACAAGAAATTGTTACTCATCTTACAGCGGGGATTCCAGCAACGGGTATAGTTCCTATCTCCATGGGTTTACAAGAAAATCCGTATTTTACAGATGGTAGCGGCGAAGAGGCGAGCGCTTTTTTTGAGGCAGCTTTAAAAAAAGAGAAGTTAACGCTCGAGAAACTTCCTGAGATTACTTTAAGCTACAGTGCTGATGTCCGTAACCATCGTATTGCGCAAGTGATACAAGATCAGTGGGAGAAAACTCTAGGGATCCAAGTTAAGTTAGAGCCTTTAGAGAGTAAAATCTATTTTGATCGCCTTTCAAAAGGGGATTTTCAATTAGCCTGTGGTTCTTGGATTGCAGATTTTCGTGATCCGATCAATTTTTTAGAGATTTTTAAATCTAAAAACATCGGCACGAACAATACCAATTGGGAGAGCCTTGACTATCAAAAGGCTTTGGAAGAGTCTTATACAGCTATGAATCCTAGAGAGCGCAAAGAGATGCTGAAAAAGTCTGAAGAGATCTTGATTGCAGAAATGCCAGTCATCCCTATTTTCCATTACACAATGCTCCATGTAAAACAAAGCCGTCTAAAAGATGTCGTTTTGACAGACTCTGGGCACATTGATTTTAAGTGGGCAAGCCTTACTAACTAGGGGGAAAATGGGAAGATCAGGGTCTTTAGTATTCCTTGCTTTTCTCTTCCCTATTCTCTCCTTAAAGGCCGCTAGTGTTACTTTAGTAAACGACAGTGTCTTTCCTCTCTATGCAAACATTTACAATGCTGCAGGGGATTTAGAAGAGTCGATCAAAATGAGTTCTGGACAGACCTTTATCTGGAACCGAGATTTAAGCCCTTTTAAAAAACAGTACGACACACCAACAACGCCTTATACTATCCGCTGGCATTGCACAGGTTCTCAGCCTTATGATTATAGTGTAGGAAAGAAAAAGCCTCAGCAGCAATATGTTAGTGAGTATGGTGTTTGGAATAACGTCCCCCTTGGAGCAACCGTTAATGCACAAGGTTCTACCAGCGGCAATATGACCTGCACTCTTCGTAAGGAAAAGCCCTCCACTAAAAAACCCTCAGCAGTTGAACGGGCAAAAAAGCGCCAGTATTCCAACCAAGGGTTTAACAACTGGTCGAACGATGGTGGGCAGACATGGAGTAACGATGCTGGTCCTGGCTGGGAAGATGAAGTTCCTGTCCGTAAAGGATCGCCTGGTTGGACCGAAGAAAGCCCTAAACCTCCTCCCCCAAACCCTCAGAAACCCTCCTCATAGATTCATCCTGCGCAGCCTAAGAAAAACAGGATATGTAAGATAACGCCTGCGGCGGCAAGATAAGCAGGATAAAATATCT
>CAZBHP010000195.1:0-2488 GCA_964491795.1 uncultured bacterium
AACTGCATCCTGTCAGCGATATGACGTCTAAGATGATCTAACGCTTTGTGCACAACTTCGGCACGGCCTGCTGCGATTAAAAAGATGTCGCCTTTTTCTAGACTTGCAAGAGAGAGGAGCTCTTTTTCAACAGGAGGAGAAAAATGTTTTAAGAAGTTAGAAGAGACCCCTTCTTCCCCTTGTTTCACCCAGCAAAGACCTTTCAAACCAAACTTTCCAACAAACTCTATAAAACCATCTAGATCTTTTCGAGAAAAGCTTGCCCCTTTCGGAACAGGCATCCCTTTTACAATGCCGCCGTTTGCTAGCTCATCTTTAAACGTTGCAAAATCAGATTGTCTTGCCACATCATCGAGACGCACAAATTTTAAACCATAACGAAGATCGGGCTTATCTGATCCGTAGTATTCAATAGCATCGGCATAACTCATGCGCGGAAGTGGTAGTTGAATATCTACGTCGAGACAGTCTTTAAAGACTTTTTGTAAAAGAGATTCAATAACAGCTTGAATGTCTTTGTCTTCAATAAAACTCATTTCCATGTCTAACTGTGTAAACTCTGGTTGCCGATCGGCGCGTAAGTCTTCATCTCTAAAACAACGGGCAATTTGAAAGTAACGGTCAAGACCGCCAATCATCAAAAGCTGTTTAAAAAGCTGTGGAGATTGGGGAAGGGCATAAAACATACCTGGGTGGACACGTGAGGGGACAAGATAGTCGCGCGCCCCTTCTGGTGTCGATTTTGTAAGGATAGGGGTCTCCACTTCTATAAACTGCTCTTCATCTAAGAAAGAGCGGATAGCGGCGATTGCTTTATGCCGTAGCCATAAATAGTCTAAAATTTTTCCGCGGCGGATATCTAAATAACGGTATGTCAAACGTAAGTCTTCGTTGACCTCGATGTTTTCGTCAGCAATAGAGAACGGGGGAGTTTTCGCGATAGAGAGGACATTTAGCTCTTCTACTTCTAATTCAATTTCGCCTGTGGGAAGTTTTGGGTTGATAAGGCCCGCTCCTCGGGAACGGACAACACCTTTAACTTGGATTGCCCACTCGCTACGTAATTCTGAGGCTTTACTATGAGCTGTCGAAGAGGTCTCTGGGTCGAAAACAAGCTGTGTAATGCCATAACGGTCGCGTAGGTCGATAAAAATAAGACCACCATGATCACGTCTGCGATGGACCCATCCACATAAAGTAACCTTTTCCCCCTCGTGAGAACTTCTTAGCTCTCCGGATGTATGCGTTCTCTTTTGTGTTTTCATTGTAGTTCTTTGCATAGGCGCTGTTCTCATAGTTTTTCTTTTCTCTCCTCGCGGCTAGTAAGATTTTTAATAGTAATCATTCTCGTGGCTAATTCTTCTTCCCCTATAATCACAGCTTCTTTAGCTTTACAGTGCTCAGCTGCTTGTAATCCTTTTTTAATCTGGAAATTTTTTAGAAAAAGAGAGGCGCTTTTCCCTTGTTGTCTGTAGCGGTGTAAAAGACTGAAAGAGGCTGTTTTCGCTTCTTCTGAAAGGGGGATAACGAAATAGTCTGGCCCTTCTTTTTTAGGAAGTTCTTTCCCTTCAGAGATAAGGGCTTGTAAAATTCTCTCTAGACCACAACCAAAACCGATTCCAGGAATGTCTGGTCCTCCTAACTGTTTGACAAGACCGTCGTAGCGTCCACCACCACCTAGAGCATTTTGAGCTCCTTTATCATCGCTAGTTACAACTTCAAACACCGTGTCTACGTAGTAATCAAGACCTCGCACAAGTCTTGGATCTTTTTGAAAAGGGATAGAGAGGGAAGAGAGGAGAGAGCATACTTTTTCAAAATGAGCAAGGGCATCGGAGGGGATAAAATCGGTTAATAGAGGGGCATCTTTTAATAAATCTTGATCGCAAGCTTCTTTAGAATCCAAAATGCGGAGGGGATTTGTCGTAAGGCGTCTTTGGCTATCTTCAGAAAGTGAGTTCTTGTGGAGAGATAAATGATGTTGTAGCGCAAGTGCATACTCTTTTCTACAAGAAAGGTTGCCAATTGTATTAATTTTTAAAACAAATTTTTCCAGTTTTAGAATGTGCAAAAGGTCTAAAAAACAGGTAATCGTCTCTACATCAACAGCAGGATCTTTTTCCCCGAGGATTTCAATGCCAAATTGATTAAACTGGCGATAGCGCCCTCTCTGCGCCCGATCATAGCGAAAACAGGGGCCTAAATAGTAATAGCGCTGAGGTTGCGACTGAGTAAGTCCATTTTCAATGTAGGCTCGTAAAACAGATGCAGTAAGTTCAGGCCGAAGTGAAACACTTCTCCCTCCCTTGTCTTCGAAGGTATACATCTCTTTAGAAACAATGTCAGTCTCAGTTCCAACGCTACGGACAAAAACGTCAGTATATTCAAATATAGGGGGTCTTATCTCTTCTAAAGCATACCGCTCCGCCAGGCTGCGGATCGTCTTTTCTAAAAAATGCCACGACCTAGCCTCTTTCCAGGATTCATC
>CAZBHP010000196.1:0-2459 GCA_964491795.1 uncultured bacterium
GCGATTATACACTCTCTTTTACAAAAAAATCCTTTAAGCAAAATTTTCACCTCCCTCACCCTTGCAAAAATCCTCCAAGAAGACCATGTTTTCCTTCTCCTCATTACCGATGAAGAGATCTCCAGCCGCCTTTTTCATGGAATTAAAGAAATTAGTGAACGTAAAGGGAAAAGTAAGCTTATTGCTCATATTCCCCCTACGAGAGATAATGAAGATTTCACCCATCTCCTCGCCTCTATGCATGAGATTGACTTCGTCCTTTCGACTCCGAACCTAACAGAAGAAGAGCTTAAAAACTTCCGCTTAAGAGAAATAGTAGAAACTTCTTCTTTCTCTATGGTAGACTGGAAGAGTAGGTATTGTTAGATATGGATAAAGAAAAACCAAGCACTTTAGAACTCATCCTCCACAAACTCTCTTTTAGAGGGGCTCTTCGTAGTATTAGGAAAATCCTCTCAAATCTTAGCCTCTACCTTGTTGCTTTACTTTTCGGGGGTGTTGAGGTGATCCTCTTTTTCATCCGTCGCAAATTTCTCGGTCAAGTTCTCCCCAATTACCATAGCGTCGATGAAGAAACTCTTTACCGGGGCGGACAGCCTTCAAATGAAGGTCTTCGTGCCCTTGCCGAAAAAGGGATCCGGACCATTATCAATCTCCGTATCGAAGACTTTAATAAAGAAGTCATTGATGAATATAATGAAAGCGATATTAGAACCATTCACCTCCCCTTCTCTCCTTACGAACCACAAGATCGGATCTTTATCGAGTTTCTAAAAATCATGCGCAATAAAGCCTCTACCCCTGCCTTTATCCACTGCTTTCACGGTGCAGATCGTACCGGCACTGCCGTTGCTATCTATCGTATCATCATGCAAAACTGGGATAAAGAACAGGCAATTGCCGAGATGAAACTCAAGGGTCTTCACTGGTGGCACAAAAATCTCATTCGCTATATCAAAGAACTTGATGTGGACGCCATCAAAACTGAAGTTGGCCTCTCACCCACATAAGAAGCTTTCCTACTTATGATTGTTTCGGTTGGCCTTACAATCACCGTATTTCCATCACCTAATTCCAAACTAAAAGTCACATGGCGATGAGACACTCTAGGTAAAGGCGTATTACTTGCTCTTTCACGAGCATTATAGGCTGCTACCGCCTCGCTTCTAAGTGTTTGTTTTCTCTTCCACTCGGCTACTGCTGCAGGAGAAAACCAAGGCTTTGGAGGATCGGGGGTATAAGTAGATCGGAACTTTTTAACAGGGAGAAGTTCAGATACCTTTTCAGGGTTGATAAGGAACCGGATCGTATGTATGGGAAGAGCTACAATTCGGACAGTAGATCCTACCATACTCCCTATATCTTTCATTATGCCTTGTATCACTCCCACTTTTCCGTTACCCGAGGTGCATAACCATGCTGCATAGCGTAAAGGTGCCGAGACAACGTCTGCCGGCCCACTGACTAAAGTAAGGGCGACAGCCAAGGTCGAACCAGTAACAGCACAAAGCCGCGAGGTTATAAACCCTCGACCTTGAGGACGGGACCATTCTAAAACAGGCCTTGTAAAAGCCTCTGTAAAATTAACAGGACAACCCATAGTTTTATAATTATAAAAAATTTGGAAGTTAATTAAAAGATTATAAAAATAAATGTCGCATTTTGTGAACGACTGCCAAGCTGCAATCCCATCCCTTTAGGGGTGGGTTAAGCGGCCAATTGATTAACAATCCTTACGGAGTAAGAAGAATTCCTCCTTCTTCAGAAGGAGGTTCTTTTAATTATAGAAAAATTAAAGATTTTTTTAATTAACTACGAGGGGTATACCACTGAGCAGCAGGGCGTCGAATGAGAGATATAAGAGGAAGGGAGCTTTTCAGCTTCGGCTCAGAGCAGAAAAAAGCTGACCCAGACCCTGTGAGGGTCACTGTATGAAAGCTTTCATAAAGAGATTTTTTTAAATCTTGCAGGGAGGGAGAGAGGCGAATAGCTGCAGGTTCTAAATCATTAGTAAAGGAAGGAACACCCTGGAGAAGTTCTGATAAGAGAACAAGAGGGTCTTTTGAAGAGTAATCTTCTTTAAGAGAGGCTTCATAAGCCTTTGGGGTTGATATAGCAATCCCAGAAGGACAAGCTAGATAAAATGATAGATCAAGTGGTTCTTCAATTTCTTGTAGAATCTCTCCTCGGCCTTGGCAATAGGCAAGACCTTTAGAAAGGAAGAAAGGAGGATCAGAGCCAAGTGTTGCAGCTAAAGAGATAAGTTCGAGAGTCGTTAGAGGGTTTCCATGAAGTTCATTCATAGCCCATAAGGTGGTCGAAGCATTACTGCTTCCCCCTCCGAGTCCTGATTGAGGAGGGATTTTTTTATGTAAGATGATGCTGACGGGTTGAAAAAGATTTGTTTTTTTACGAAACGCATCGCGTGCTTTGATTACTAGATTAGAAGAATCAAGAGG
>CAZBHP010000197.1:0-2458 GCA_964491795.1 uncultured bacterium
CCTAGCGAAGAAGAAGAGATTGCAGCAGAAATGGAAGCTGTCCGCGAACTGCCCCCAGGTGTGACCCTCTCGATTACAAAAATTGCTGAACTGCAACGGATGAACATCGATCAGCTCTCAAAATATGCAATCAATATCGGCCTACAAAACGTGGGCTCCATGAGTCGCTCTCAGATGGTCTTTGAGATCGTCAAACAAAAAAGCGCAAGCCCCTACGAAATCCTTGTAGGAGAAGGTTCGTTAGAAATTCTCCCCGATGGCTTTGGCTTTTTGCGCTCCCCTTATTACAACTACCTCCCCTCTGCCGAAGATATCTATATTAGCCCCGCACAGATTCGCCGTTTTGGCCTAAAAAAAGGAGATGAGGTGTATGGTGAAATCCGCTCTCCTAAAGAGAAAGAGAAATATTTTGCCCTTCTCAAAGTAGAGAAAATCAACCAACTTTCTCCAGAACAACTCAAAGAAAGAATCTCTTTCGACAATCTTACCCCGCTCCATCCAAACAAACGTATGCTCATGGAGAGCAATAAAGAAGGGTATTCTATGCGCGTTCTGGACCTGATCTCTCCGGTCGGTAAAGGGCAACGTGCTTTAATTGTCGCCCCTCCCAAAACAGGAAAAACGGTTCTTCTTCAAAATATAGCAAATGCAATTGCGCAGAATGAGAAAGAAGTGAAACTGATGGTCCTCTTGATCGATGAGCGACCTGAAGAAGTAACTGATATGGAGCGTACTGTCAAAGGGGAAGTGATTGCTTCGACTTTCGATGAGCCACCTGAGCGTCACTGCCAAGTAGCTGAAATGTGCATTGAAAAAGCAAAAAGACTCGTTGAGCTCGGCAAACACGTTGTCATTCTTCTCGACTCACTTACACGTCTAGCACGTGCTTACAACACGGTCCAACCGCACTCTGGAAGAATTCTAAGTGGTGGTGTCGATGCGAATGCTCTACACAAACCAAAGCGTTTTTTGGGAGCTGCCCGTAACATCGAAGAAGGTGGATCGCTTACAATCATCGCCACTGCCTTAATCGATACTGGCTCTAAGATGGACGAGGTAATCTATGAAGAGTTTAAAGGAACAGGAAACATGGAGCTTGTCCTCGATCGTCGCTTGGCTGATCGTCGTGTCTTCCCGGCCATCGACCTCATTAAGAGCGGTACCCGAAAAGAAGAGCTCCTCTATCATCCAACAGAGCTAGAGAAGATCTACATCCTCCGTCAAGCCCTTGCCGACCTCTCCCCAATCGATGCTATGAACCTCCTTCTCGCCCGCCTCAAGAAGACTAACTCTAATACAGAGTTTCTTCTCACGATGAAGGACTAGCCAGCTACATTGGAATCATTTGTAGACAAGCACTATACTGTTCTTTATCAGCCTGCAACAGGTTCTCTAGAGAAAGTTAAAGTGTTTGTTTTAGGGGAACACCATCCCGAACATGTGGTTCGGGATAAAGATCCCGAGCGGTATGAGTGCGCTGCAATTTCTAGAAAAACTAACAGTCTTTTTATTTCTACATTTGCTTCTCCTGGAAAGAGTACCCTGTTTATAGAAGGGACTAGGTGTCTTGAAAAAGCAGCCTTAGAGGACGCTAGAAAATATGTTCCTGATCCCGCTCGATTGTATAAAGTTTTAGGGTGGGATGCACAAAGTGAAGCCTTAGCGGATTACCAAAGAGCCCTAACCCTGACACTGGAATCTCTCAATACAAATACTATAGAAATGTTTTTCCAAATTTATCGTAACTCTCTCGCATCTTCTGATCCTGAAGATCCGCTCTTAGAAGCAAAGAGAACTATTTTTACCTGGATGGAAAAAAATACCCTTCCTCTTTTACAGGAAATAGATCAGCTTATCTCTACAAAGTGTGAGTATCTTTCTAAAAAGGATGCAGCAAAAGACGAAGAGCTTATACAAAGCCTAGAAGAGCTTATACAAGTCCTAGAGAGGTCAATTGACGCAAAAAGGAGCCTGGCCAAATCGAATTTGATCTTATTTTTGTTACAAGAACAAACTAGAGTTCGGCATGCAGATTTTCCTGACCGGACTGCTTCTATGGTGCGTGCTTTAGAAAGCGCTCTACTTAAGGGAAGAGATGCCCCGATATTTCTGATTGCAGGAACTGCTCATTTAAGAGAAAGACCTTCTCTTTCTCCTGAGAAATATTCTCTAGACACCTTCCGACAATTTTACCAGAGAAGGGCAGATGTTATGGTGTTAGAACCCAAAGTCCTTAGCTCCGCCAAATATTAGGCATGACTCCAGAATAGTCCTACCGTGGATTTTTAAAATACGTTTGGTATAAATAATATTTTATTTTCTTTTTTATCACTAAAAAAATCTTTAAAGGTTGGAACCATAATTAATCCGATTTATAATATTATTACAAAATATAATAAAAATAAGGACTAGCCAGCTACATTGGAATCATTTGTAGACAAGCACTATACTGTTCTTT
>CAZBHP010000198.1:0-2429 GCA_964491795.1 uncultured bacterium
CGGAATCGAATAGCCAATATGTTTTGCGTCAGATGTACCAGTCTTTTGAACAACATCCTCCAGATTTTCGTTTTGATAAACAACATAGGTTAGATCTACCTCTAAATCTTCTCTAACCTTTTTGAATAACTTACCGGTGGGAATCTTATCCAGCGCCTCAAGAAGCTCTTGATTAAGAGAAGCCTCTGGGCGGGGAGGGTTATGTGCCGTTGCGACGATCTTTTTAATCTTGTGAAAAGGTGATTCTGGATTGTTTTGTGCATCTACGATTGCCTTTAAAACCATTACGAGGCCTCTTTGAGTGTCGCAACCCCCAAGGCTATGCCCATCAATACTTAGCCTAACACCATCAGGTAAACTCTCCAATACCTCTTCGAGATTCCCTAAAACGGTGACTTTTTTGGGATCCCCTAAAACGGCCTCTGTGTGATGTTTAAATATACTTTTCCCAACACCTTCAGGATCAAAATTTCTCTGCCAAGCACCAGCAGTATCAGATCCTCTGAATACAAGACGTATATCTTCTACACTTGAATCTAATATTTTCTGGTCTGCAGGGGTTGTAGGGACAAGGATATAATTAAAAAAACCTTCTTTATCATCGTGAATTACTTTTTTTACCGTGTAAAAAAACTGTTCTCCTCCTTGGTTTTTACATGGAATAATCATTCCCTCCTCAAGATCAGAGTAACAAACTCGCTTTCCAAGGTGCTCAGAGGCACCAATGGCATACTGTAATTCAAGATCGAAGAAACGTTGATTTAACTTCATTAGATGATTTGCATAGCTAAGTCTTTTAAGAAGGTCTCCATCTCTAATACTCTTGGAGGAAAAAGCCTTAATATCCGTTGCTGCATCCCTGCGAAAAACTGCCTGAAGCGTGGGATAGTACTTTAGCCTTCGTTCGTTTCCCTGTACAACAGATAATGGCACGTGCCTAAAAGGTTTTAAAAGAATAGCGATCTGTTCTGGATTTAAAGCTCTGAAATCAGTCGCTCCCTGGAATGCTTCCTTGTCTTTAGTCGAAAGATTTGTCCAGCACTGACCATAAGGTATTGTAAGATCCGGTGGCGTTGTTCCTTGCTCTTTAATCAGATCAAAAAATCGCTTTAGATCGTTTTCTTTAACATGTGCAGCAATTCCCAAAAAAGCGCCCTTGATATCAGCGACAGTAAGATCATTTCCCGGCTTACTCATAAGCTCTTTAGCTACTTCCTGTCCAACCCCCCCAAACGCCTTAGTTAAAAGCTTCGTAAAATCTCCCTTACTGTGAAGACTGCTATCTTGTACGCCTGGAAGAAGAGTGATTAATTCTCCCTTGCTAGAATAGCTTACCCTACAGTTATCTTTATAATACTCTGGATTATCAAAAATTAATGTCATTAAGGCGTAGATATTAAATGTTCCTTCCTTGGGCATTGCGCTCTGAATAACTGATGCCGACATATCAACTGTGTCAACATTCTCCATAGCCTTGTCAACATTCTCCATAGCCCCTATGTCCCCTTCCGTAGGCTCTTCTGTCCCAAACAAAACCCAAGCTCTTAATTCCAATTCGGTAAGTCCAGCAAGTTCCTCTTCCTCACCCTGACCTGATACCAACCCAGCAGATGACGAACTAGAACTCGAAGATGAGGCTGTGCGCAAGTGATCAGCATAAGAAGGCAGCTCTTCCTCTTTTGGCACCCCAACGTTCTGCGTACTCAGTGTATTTAATCTTAATATAAGTTCATTGATGTCTCTTGCAGCCTCTCTGTATTCTCGTGGTTCCGTTCCTTTCGGAAGCAGGGTAGATGCTGCAGCAGATGTCACGGATGCTACTGATTTTAATGTCCATGATAGCCATCCACCGGTTGAAGAAGATGAACTTTGAGGTTCTGGAGCCTTTTCAGGCTCTATTCCTAATTTTTCATAAGTTCTAGCAAGATTCTGCAATCCTATCACAGATCGATTGATTTGCGTTCTTGTTTCTCCTATATATTCTTCTAAATTCTTTATTAGGTTTTCTAACATGCCATTTTTTATATTATCTGGTTGTATCTGCGATTGATAGCTGGTCAGTAACCTATAAGCGCTCACTAAATCTCTTTCCAACCTATCTATTTTTTCCTTCAAGATAGTAGCTGTATTTGTGGCGGTGGCCGGCCTTTCTCCTGGCACACTGGAAAATTGTGCGGATGCACTTGAAGCCAGATTTCCGGCGGCTCTTACAGCACCAATTCTAGCGTCTACGGAGATTACCTCTCGTCCTTTTGGGCCAGTCCAAGTGAGTTTATAATCAGGTTTTAAACCTGCTAAGACCGTTAATGTCTCAATGTCCTCACCCAAATTTGTGAGAACATCGCCTGAGCCAACCCCACTAGCTCTGCTCGCGTCATATGATGAACTACTCATAAAAACCTCCAAAAAACTCAACTTTATTAAATTAT
>CAZBHP010000199.1:0-2399 GCA_964491795.1 uncultured bacterium
ATGAGGTCGTCAATACCACCATCAATGCGTTGGAAGTGAAATTCTGTTTTGGATTCAATATTGTTAAAGAGAACTGAATCAAGGGGGCCTCCGGCAATCAGAATCTCAATCCCTTTTTCTTTGTAGAGAGCAAGAAAGGGGCTCTCCTCGTTTTCATACATGGTGTAAAAGATCTTTTTCTGATCGGTATGGCGCTCATGGTAGGCCGCAAGGGTTGTCCACTCTCCACTTGTCGTCTTCCAGAGAAGGCTGTTTTGCATACGGTCGTAAAATTTCTCGTCGTTGAGCATCCCGAGCTTGATAATCGTTTGAATGTCGGGCCAGATAGCAAAGTATTTCTCCTTATCTTCTTCATAAAGAGAGGTTAAGCGGTCTGCAATCTTTTTAGAGATATGGGAGGCGAGTTTTTTAACGGTAGAGTCCATCTGCAGCGTGCTACGCGATACGTTCAAGGGGAGATCAAAGCTGTCGACTGCTCCTCGTAAGACATTGAGGAAGTGTGGGAAGAGATCTTTACACTCATCAGTTACATAGACGCGGTTAGAGAAGAGCTTAATATGGGCGTCATGTAAGCGAAGATCGTTGGTTGTTTTAGGGAAATAGAGGATCCCTTTGACGTGGAAAGGGTGCTCGACATTGATGTGGATCCAAAAGATGGGGTCAGATTCTTGGGGATAAAGAGAGTGGTAAAAGTTTACATAGTCTTCTTCGGTGCAGTCTTTAGGCGATTTGACCCAGAGAGGGGACTCTTTATTGATTTGTTCCCCTTCAAAGAAGATTGGGACAGGGAGAAAGCGGCAGTAGGTGTTGAGAAGATTGTGGATTGTAGAGGCTTCTAAAAACTCTTCTTCTTGCACATGGAGGATAATATCGGTTCCTCGGGTGCTGCGATTGCCTGTATCGATTTGGTAGGTCGAAGAGCCATCAGAGCTCCAGTGGACAGCAGATGCACCTTCTTTGTAAGAGAGGGTCTGAATCTCAACGAGGCTGCTTACCATAAAAGCAGAGTAAAAGCCGAGTCCGAAATGGCCGATAAATTGGTTGTCTTCTCCGGTTTTTTGATAAGCCGCAAGAAACTCCTCAGCACCTGAAAAGGCAAGCTGTGCAATATATTTTTCCACCTCTTCATCTGTCATACCGATCCCGTTATCTGAGATCTGAATCATCTTTTTCTCTTTGTCGAGGGTAATATCGATTCTAAAGGAGTCTTTATCTTGCACTTCTTCTAGAAGAACAAGTTTTTGGATGGCATCTTGCGCGTTAGAGACAAGCTCACGGAGGAAAATATCTTTACTAGAGTATAACCATTTTTTGATGATAGGAAGAATGTTTTCCGTATGAATTTTAAGATTGCCTACAGCCACAAAAAGCCTCCGCTAATAAAATAAGGTGGTAAGATTGATTAATCCTGTCTCTTGCAGGATGATGATAAAAACAGCAACGGGTGCTACCCAACGGAGCATAAAAAACCAGGGGATCGCGAGGTAGCGTCTCTTAGTGCCTAAGTTAAATTCACGCATAGAGATTGCTTTATCTAAGCGCCAGCCTAAGAAGATGGTAATAAAAAGGCCACCAATCGGCATAAACCAACTAGCAGTTAAATAGTTTACAGTGTCAAAAAAGTTTTTCCCGTAGATGAGCTTCCAGGTAGGGAAAAGGCTCTCAGAGCCAGACAAGGCACTTGGGATTCCAATGACAAAGGTAAGAGCTACAGCAATCATCGTTGCTGTTTTTCGATTCATGTTGAAAAGGTCAAGCATATTTGCAACGATTGTCTCTAAAAGAGAGATCGTAGAGGTAAGAGCTGCAAAGAAAAGAAGTGCAAAAAAGATGGTAGAGATCAGAATAGAGGCTGGAAGTTTTGCAAATAAGACTGGTAACGTTTGAAAGACTAAACCTGGGCCCCCTTCAGGAGGAAAGCCAAAAGTGAAGACAATCGGGAAAATAGTCAATGCAGAGATTAAAGAGACAAATACCGTCATGAAAGCAATCAGTGTGCCATTATACGGAATGTTTTCATCTTTTTTCATATAGCTGCCATAGGTCACAATGATTCCAAGACCTACACTTAAAGTGAAAAAGGCCATCCCTAAAGCATTCAATATACCAGAGGCTCCAAGTCTATGAAAGTCTGGCTTGAAGGTGAAAATCAAAGCGTCTTTAAATCCAGGTAGGCTGACTGCATAGCAAAAAAGACCCATCAAGCTTAAAAAGAGCCCAGGCATCAAAATCTTTGCCCAATGCTCAATTCCTTTACGATACGACCAGAGGAGCGGTGCAAGATACGGCAAAGACAAAAGCGCGATACCTCCACCCACGATTGATACTCGCAAAAGTCGGGTTTTCCATTCCGTACGAGACGAAAACACGAGGAGTGCCAGGACAGGAATAATAATAAA
>CAZBHP010000200.1:0-2375 GCA_964491795.1 uncultured bacterium
TTCTCTACTCTACAAGTAGAGACCTATTTTTTACTTATTACGATCATTGAGCCAAATTAGGAAGACTTTCTTTAAAAAAGCGAAGAGCTTTTCTAGAGTGCTTTGTGGAGGGGAATTTGGAGGAGGGGGTGGATTACCAACAAACCCAACACTACTAAATGTTTTTTGTAGAGTGGAGCGCAAGGCGCTAGTTTCATCTGTTTCAGTTCCAAAGGTAACAGGGGCCCAATCTAGCGCTGAGCCACTGCCTATAAACTCGTGATCGAAAACTAAAGTGCATTGGTAGTTAACGTCATTGGTCCAAAAGTCGATTTTGAGGTTCAAACCTGGGGCTGGATGGGCATTTCCGTCATAATCTATATATCCCCATGAGGTTCGGTAGTGGTTATTAAGAGATATTGAGCTTAACAGGTAGTAATTGCCGGTATCGTCACAAGGATCTCCCACAAAGTTGACCCCTAAAGATATTCTAGTCAACCCTAGACCTAGGTAATCGCTTGCGGCAAATTGATCGCTTGAGGATGCGGTAATAACATTCAACATGGAAACAGGGTCATGGTCTGCATAGGTCCCATCGGGTCTAAGATTTCGAATTGCTTCAGAATTGGCATAGGGACTTTGAGGCCATCCGTCCACGGTAGCATTGATGGAAGCAAGATAAGCGTTTAGTTCTTCTGGTAATGTTGAAAGTTCTGTGTGATTAGAAAAGAGTAAGAAACTGTGTTTTAAAGTGTCGTAGACTTGCTTTAAGTAGAGTGCTGTGACATTTCTAGCAGATGGCCTGATAAGGTTGTTAATGAGCTTTTGTAGAGCGTTTTTAATCGTAGAAAAATTAGTGACATTTTGTATGGAAGTATTGAGTCTTGGATTGTCTTTAGATGCTATTAGAAGTGCAACCATCGAGATGCGAGGTGTTTGGTCCACTGTATCGGGGTAAAGATTGCTTGGAGAGTTGAGATTAAAACCAGCAGAAATCAGTTTGTTTATTGCATTAGGGAGGTTTTTAGAGATGGCCTCATCTAATAAAGTATTGTTAGTGCTTAGACGGAAATGAGAGAGCTGATCACTGCCTCCAATTAAGGTGTCTAGGATAGCAAATCTATTAGGCATATCTATTTCTTGAAGGAGGATGTCGATGATGCTGTCTTGTGGAGGGGTCATAGCGGTTAAAAAAGGGGCGTAGGTTTGTAGATCACTTGCAAACAGTTCAATCAGATAAGCTCCAAGAGTAGTTTCGTTGTTAGTTGAGTTGCAATCTGGATAAAAGTGGAGGGTAAAATCGGGTTTGCGTTGCAATAAAAATATGATTAAATCGGTATCTTTTTTACAAATAGCAAAAGCTAAAGGGGTTTGTAGAAGAGGATCGTCTTTTAAAATTTCGTTAATAAGAGAGGGGTTTTTATCAAAAAAAATCGGGAGTAAACTGTAATTCTTTATTCCAAGAGGAGGATTAAGAGCTAGCTCTAATGCCGCAAATACAGGAGAGTTACCCCGAGTATTGGCTGCAAAGTCAGGGAGACTTAAAGGATTTGTGGTCATCGATACTGCCACATCAATCCAAGAGCTATCGATTTTTCCTTCTTCTATAAGAAGAACAAAACCGCTAATGGGGGTGTTATCTGGTAAAAATTTTACCCCACTTACAAAATGGACTAACATACCTGCAGTGAGCTCTATCGTCCAGAGCCAGGTTTTCACCATATTCTGTAAATTGGTAGTGGCTAAAGGGTTATCTTTAGCTAGTTCGAAGATTCTATCAATAATCGCAAGACAGCCTCTTGGATTATTTTGAAACCTGAACATCAAGCTCAGCCCAGTCGTCCCAAAAGTATTAAATAAACCCACGACTGCATTAGTTGGATCTGTTAGAGCTTGTTTAAGAATTGCTTCTATTTGATCATCAGGGGGTTGCCCCGGAATGGTCTTGCATGTCATATTTATCGAGATTAATTTTCTTTTATTATATCAGTTTTTGAAGAATCTGTTTTTGTTGCTTTTCAGGACACAATCGCCTAGTATTTGAGTTGTGTATCAGCCAATTGTCTCTACTTTGGGGTATGTCCTCTCACCCGATCGCTTGAAAGTCCTACTTGTCCATCGCAATCGCCGCCCTGACGATCACCATTTTGGGAAGTATAATGGACTTGGGGGTAAGATGATTGAAGGAGAGGAGATCGCCCAGGCAATGCGTAGAGAAATCTACGAAGAGGCGGGAATTACTTGTCAGAAGATGCGCCTTAAAGGGACAATCAACTGGCCCGGATTTGGTAAAAAAGGGGAGCATTGGCTCGGGTTTGTCTTTGTAATCGATTCGTATGAAGGAACTCCCCGAAAATCTAACGAAGAGGGGGAACTTACCTGGGTGCCCATTACTG
>CAZBHP010000201.1:0-2364 GCA_964491795.1 uncultured bacterium
TTGCAAGAAGAAAAGAAGGGGGGAGTGGGGGCTTAAAGCAATAGGGGCCTCGATTCGAGGGGAGAAGATCCGCTCGGCAGAGAGCCCTTTATCGTGTCGCCCTTCTTCTTTTACAAAAGCTCCAAGCTCTACAGAGGTAATATTTAATTCTTGTAGAACTTTTTGGGCAACGTGTAAATGTCCTTTGCCCCCGTCTAACAGGATAAGATCGGGAAGGGTATCTCCTTTTTGCGCCCTGGTAAGATGTCTTATAAGAACTTCGGCCAGCGCTCCATAGTCATCCGATGCTTTAGCACTCTTAATTTTATAAAGCCTATACCGTTTTGTATCTTTGACTCCTTCAGTAAAAGCGACCACACTTGCGACCATCTCCTTTCCAGAGAGGTGAGAGCTGTCTATGCACTCGATGTAAGTGGGAAAGCGGTTGAGGTGGAGAGTCTCTTCAAGATAGAGGAGAGTTTCTTGCACGGGGGCTAAAGAATCTTTTTCCTGTTCAAAGAGAGCTTTTGCATTCTCATGAGCAAGATCTATGAGTTTTTTCTTTTCTCCGCCATGAGGTGTTGAAATCTTTACTTCAAGAATCTCTTCTAGGATGTCAGCATCGGCAAGAGGGATAGGAAGGAGAATTTCTTTGGCAGGGGGTGTCTTCTCATAGTGTTGTAGAAGGAAGGAGGTGAAGAGCTCTTCATCAGTTGTTGCCAAATGCGAGAAGGGGAATGACTCTGAGCTGACAAGGCTCCCTTCACGGAAGAGCAGCTTTACCAGCAAGCAAGAGCTTTCTTCCCTCACAAAATGGTAGACATCGTATTCTTTATCGGGAGAGGTGTAAATGCCTCTTGTTACCTGGCTAATCTCTTCGACTTGTTTAAGGGTTTCTAAAAGGGCATGGGCTCTTTCAAATTCTAAAGCATCGGAGGCACGATCAATCTCTTGTTTAATAGAAGAGATTAACCTTTGGTTTTTCCCTGAGAGAAAATGGATGAGTTCTAAAACTGTTTGGTCGTACTCCTCATCGCTACACTTATGGACACAAGGGGCAATACACCGTTTCATATCATAGAGAATGCAGGGCCGCTTGCGTAAGAGTAATTCACGATCTGTGCACTGTCTTAAAGGGAAAAGACGGGTGATAAGGTCGAAAGTTTTACGAGCAAGAACAGCGCTTGCGTAAGGACCAAACATGCGACCAGAGAGCTTTTCTTGCGGATTGTATCGGACAAGCTTTGGCATCGGATAGCGGTGCTCAAGATTGATCAGGAGGGCTAAAAATGATTTGTCATCTTTAAGAAGAGCGTTATACTTTGGCTGATATTTTTTAATCAGACTGTTTTCTAGAAGAAGAGCTTCTCTTTCTGTAAAGGTGATAAGCGTTTCGATATGGGCGATTTGCTTTACCAGAAAAGGGACCATCGTTCTTGCATCGCGGCCTTTGGCAAAGTATTGCTTAATTCTATTTCTTAAGATCTTAGCTTTTCCTACATACAAGACATCCCCATTCTTATTTTTCATAAGATAGACGCCCGGTTTTTCAGGAAATAGATCTAGTTCCATGCCTTCCACTTAGATAAAAGTTGCAATGCTTCAAGAGGGGTGAGTCTGTCGATGTCCAGTTGAGAGAGTGCCTCCAAGACAGTTTCTTTGGGGCAGCTTTTTTTCGGCTCTTCGAAAAGGAGAAGCTGTTCTGGTTTTTGTGGCCCCTTTTTTTTCTTTTTAAAGTCAGAGAGATGCACCTGGGCTCTTTGGATCACTGCAAAGGGAAGTCCTGCTAATTTTGCAACGTGGATACCGTAGCTTTTATCGGTGCCTCCGGAAAGAATTTTATGGAGAAAGATGATGCCATCTTCGTTTTCTTGGACAGCTACTCTGCTATTTTTTACTTTGGGATACTCTTCTTGTAGCTTTGTAAGCTCCCAGAAATGGGTAGCAAAAAGGGTTTTTGCTTTGACCACGTTGAGAAGGTGTTCAGCCACAGCTGAGGCAATAGCAATCCCATCGTAGGTGCTGGTACCCCTCCCAATTTCATCGAGTATCACAAGAGATTTATGAGTTGCATTATGCAAAATATTGGCAGTTTCTGTCATTTCAACCATAAAAGTCGATTGCCCTTTGAAAAGATCATCGCTTGCGCCAATCCGGCTAAAGACTTTGTCAACAATCCCTATGTGGGCTTTTTGGGCAGGCACAAAGCTTCCCATTTGAGCCATAATGACGATAAGGGCAACTTGTCTGATGTAGGTAGATTTTCCCGCCATATTAGGACCGGTAAGGAGAAGTAGAAGAGCATCAGAGCCTCCCAAGGAGAAGTCATTCGCAATAAAGCTGTGTTCTTTAACAAGGGCTTCTATGAGGGGGTGTCTCCCTTCG
>CAZBHP010000202.1:0-2330 GCA_964491795.1 uncultured bacterium
GTAACATTTGTGTTTAATCTAAATATAACATTCATTCTTTATCCTAATTTTATAGAGGAAATTTTTATGAGCGATCAACAGAGAAAACAAAAGCAACCGACAAAGTTCTTCCCCACGAACCGCGGAGAAATGGACTGGTATATCTTTGATGCGCAAGGAAAGACTCTGGGAAGGCTCGCCTCCGAGATCGTAAAAGTCCTTCGTGGAAAGCATAAGCCACAATACACCCCCAATGCAGACCTAGGGGATGGCGTGATTGTTATCAACGCTAAAGGGGTCAAAGTATCAGGTCTTAAAGAAGCACAAAAAGAGTATATCCACCACTCAGGTTATGTCGGAGGGTTACGTAAAACTGCTTATAGAGATATGATGGAGAAACACCCAGAAAGAATTCTTGAGCATGCGATTAAAGGAATGCTCCCAAAAACCAAGCTTGGTGATGCCATGGTAAAAAAACTGCGTGTCTATAGTGGCAGTGAGCACGACATGCAAGCGCAAAAACCTGTTCAAGTAGCTATCTAAAGGAAGAATCATGAAAAAACAAAACCTTACATTAGGAACCGGACGTCGTAAAACAGCAGTAGCGCGTGTCTTCATGCGTGAAGGTAATGGACAGATCCTTGTAAATGGCAAAAAATGTGAAGAGTATTTTGTTATTCCTCTTCAGCAAGACAACGTGAAGGCTCCTATCGAATTATGCAAAATCCAAGGAATGGACTTTCTTATCACCGTTCGCGGTGGGGGATTAGAAGGGCAATCAATCGCCGTTCGTCACGCTCTTTCTCGCGTTCTTGTAAAAAAAGATGAAGATCAAAGAGGAACTCTTAAAGAGCAAGGTTTCCTTACTCGTGACCCACGTAAACGTGAACGTAAGAAATACGGACGCGCTGGTGCTCGAGCAAGATTCCAGTTCTCTAAACGTTAATCTAGAGCTCATAAGAGTTTCGATTATACAGATCAAACCTACCTCCGTACAGAGGTGGGTTTTTTCATTTCAGCCTTGAATAAATTGTAAAAAAAGTATCCAATGCGATCAATAGACGCTTAACAAAAGGTGCTCCCTTGGTCATTTCACTTGTAACGCAGTGTGCTTATGTCCCGATACCAGAAGCTACAGATCTTGCGATGAGTTACTATCGTCTCGACAATTTCTTGTGGATCGTACAGTGGTTGTGCGCTTTTATTTTCCCCCTTTTTTTTCTTGTAACAGGGCTTTCGGCTAAAATTGCAGGGCTTACTAAAAAGTGGTTCTGGGGAATTGTTTTATACGTATTTATCTTTGTGGCTATTTACCAAATCGCAAGTTTACCTCTTGCTTACTATGCTGACTATCTAGTGGAGCACAAGTACGGGCTCTCTAACCAAACTATAGATAGATGGCTTGCTAACTATGCGATCGGAAGCCTCATAGTCATTTTTGGAGCGGTAAGTGTCATTTGGATCTTTTACTGGTTCTTACAAAAAAGCCCTAGAAGATGGTGGATTTATAGCAGCATAGCATTGATCTCTTTAGAATTTGTGGTAGCTTTTATCCAACCCATCTGGATTGATCCTCTTTTTAACACCTTTAAACCTATGCAGAACAAAAAGCTTGAAGCAAAAGTTTTAGATTTAGCCGCGCGGGCAGGGATTCAAGGGGGGCGGGTCTTTGAAGTCGATAAAAGTCAAGATACGAAAAAAGAAAATGCCTATGTAACAGGGCTTGGTTCTACAAAAAGGATTGTTTTTTGGGATACAATTATAAAAGGGGAATCGGAAGAGGGACTTCTCTTTATCACAGGCCACGAGATGGGACACTATGTCTTACACCATATCTGGTGGATGATACTCTTTTCTTTTGCCCTTTCCACCCTTCTTTTTTATGCAGTCTACAAGAGTTCCCACTTTTTGTTAGCCAGGTATCACAAGATATTTGGCTTTAAAACTCTTCACAGTGTCGCATCTTTGCCTCTATTATTTCTCCTTATCTCATTTTATAGTTTCTTATCTCTCCCTCTCACGAACTGGTTTTCCCGTTATCAAGAGCATCAGGCAGATATTTTTGGGCTAGAAATGACGCATAGCAATCGGGCTGCAGGGCAAGCTTTTACCAAACTTGCCAAAGAAAATCTTGCCAATCCGAGACCTGGGCTAATTTACAAAATTTGGCGGGCAAGTCACCCACCTATTGCAGAGAGAATCGAATTTACAAACACCTACTGCCCCTGGAATATGAAAAAAGAAGGGAGTTCTAATGAATAGACCTCTTCATGTATAGTATTTTTAAAATACTATATCTCGACTTTGGACATTTCCATAAAAAGTTAGTTTGCCGCTTTCTGTACAACCAC
>CAZBHP010000203.1:0-2315 GCA_964491795.1 uncultured bacterium
TTTTCAAGCGCAGAATTGACCATCTCTTTGAGAGGGATATTTTTCCCTTTACGAAAGCCGCCATCTGCAGTAATGACGACCTTTGCGCTCGCATCGATAATTCTAGTAGAGAGAGCTTCTGCAGAAAAGCCTCCAAACACCACCGTATGCACAGCACCAATACGGGCACAACTAAGCATAGCAACCACAGCTTCAGGAATCATCGGAAGATAGATCGCTACCCGATCTCCTCTTTTTACTCCGAGACTTTTTAGAACATTGCTAAACTTATTTACCTCATAGTAGAGGTCTTCATAAGTAAGAGATCTCTTCTCCCCTCTCTCCCCTTCCCAAAGTAAAGCTGTCTTTAAGCGTGTAGGAGTATTCATATGCCGATCTAGGCAGTTGTAACAAGCATTGAGCTTGCCACCTACAAACCACTCAGCATGGGGGGGATTCCACGAAAGGACTTTTTGCCAAGGTTGAAACCAATCGACACATTCAGCCTCTTTTGCCCAAAAAGCCTCTCGATCAAGAGGAAGTTCTTTTGTCTCGGCATACCCAGGAGTAAATCCCTGAACAATAGAGGACATAGCTAGTATATAACGACTCGCCATAACCTACCATGCTAACTCAACCCTCATTTATAAGAGAACAAAATTTAGGTAAGATCAGATCTTACAACCTACCAAAGGCATCGCTCGCAGGATTAAGAGCGTCTGCTATCAGTAAATTCAAGCTCTCAAGGAAGGTTTCTTCATTATCAGGTTTTCTAGATCCCACCTGTAGAGGGATATCTAACGTATTAAAACATGTGTGAGCAATACATAAAAATGGAGACTCGTGGCCTGCTTTCAACATGATGATCATTCTAGGCCTCAGAGCTCTAACACCCGTCACTGCAAAGACAAAATCTTCTAACCATACAGGGTCGCTTTCTCGACTGTCGCTTGGTCCACTTTTTCTTCGTATGATCTCCTCTAGATATCTGCGTTTACGGTGAACGACAGCAGAGTTTGGGCCCTCCTGAACGGTAATTGCAGCAATAAGAGCCTCTGCCGTTACAGGGTTCCCCTGCAGCTCTAAACTTACACTTTGTCCAGTAGCACTATGCCCGAAATGAGCCCTCCTAAATGTATCTGTTATACCCTCATAAACAACTCTGATTGCTTCAGCTGCAGGTCCAAAAGTTTGACGAATATAGTTCTGAGCCTCATCCATCTCTCTTCCCACCACAATATCGTCGTCCGCGTAATCTAAGGTGTCGATCATGTATTGCCTAATACGACCTTGATTTCTATTGGTCTTGACCCAATCGATAAATTGTAATCGCTCTTCCCATAAACGTCTTTGATCAGGTGCAGCCGACGAGTCCCTCTCGTAACGACAACAAGCTGTGGCTACACTTATCGCTAAAGCAAGCGGAGTCGATCCGGGGTTTCTATGTAATTCCAGAAGCCCCTCAAAAAAACGGGTAGGCAAAAGAGGCCCTATCCTTAGGTTCAAATCAGTGCGAGTTCGATTCCATCTGTATAATTCTGAAAAAAATACTCCTAAATTTCGATATGCTGTTCTATTAGAGTCTGCATGTAGAACAAGCATTCCTTCTTCGTTTATCTTTAAAGCTCTGTCAGGTGAACCATCTAATAAGTGCTTAGCTAAATTTGCTCCCAGCTGTCTCATAGGACCTCCCATATCAACACCTGCATCTCGACTTAACTGAGCGTTTAAAAATGATACTGTTTCAACAAAAACCCCTCCGCTCCCTCCACTAAGAATCACCCGCAACACCTCTTCAGGGATTCTTTGTAAGGTAAGAGTATGCACAAGCAAGCGATTACCCTCTAAGCGAAGAGCATGGTCCTTTAAAAAATCTTTCAATAAACCATTTAGCACTCCACGCCATAGTGATCCAGAATCAAATAGGAGATTCTTAATTGCAGAAGGATTCTGCTCTAGCCCATTTAAAGAAAGAGAAATCAGCTTACTGTCGGTATCGAATCGCAAAATCATGCGACCATCAATAATGTCCTGAAGCTTGGATACTTGATCTTGGATATGTAAATCACCAACTATTGCGTCATCGGTCCAAACAACAAAGTCATCCATACCATTAACATTGTCTGCAATTAAACATTTGATACCCTCTCCTGAGCTTGGTTGGCGCAAGATATAATCGTAAACCAATTTCAAACTATGTTGATACTGCTCGGTGAAGTCCTCTATATTAGAACGAGCATCTCTTGCTTCATTTGCTACAGTTGTAAAATCAATCCAACCATTTGGTAAGCCATTGACTTCGTTGCCATCTAAGAAATATTGAATAGTCCCGTCGT
>CAZBHP010000204.1:0-2313 GCA_964491795.1 uncultured bacterium
GAAAAATCCCCTCAAACGCTATTTATGTAAGAGATTTTGAAATGTCCAAAGTCGAAACCTACTTTTCAAGTAGGCTTCGTCGGTATGGTCATTTCCGCAAAGCGGAAATTAAAAATCCGCAAAAAAATCTTCGATTTTTCCGATATAAAGCGAATTACGCAAGAGGTCTAATATAAAAATCTATCCTACATATCCTAACCGGCGTAGCCGATCCTGCATATCCTGTTCCAAAAGCTTTCGCAAGTCTAGCGTTAAGCGTGGAGCTTGCGGTGCATGAGGGCGATGAGGCTGCCAGCTAAAAGAGATTGGAGTTCTGTGGAGGAGAACGTGTGGGTTAAGGCGTAGATCTCATTTTTGGTCTGATTGTAGGCTTTAATCGGTTCTTTTCTTTGAAGAGCATCGCGCACACCTCTGATCTCTAAGATGTCATCTTGGTCAATTTTATCATAGTCGCTTGGATTTTGAAAGGTGAGGGGTAAGACTCCAAAGTTAATGAGATTTTTACGATGGATGCGGGCGAAGCTAAGAGCAATGACTGCATGAACGCCCAGGAAACGAGGAGAGATCGCTGCGTGCTCTCTGCTTGAACCTTGGCCATAGTTTTTGCCTCCTACAAGAACGCAACCGGTATCGCGTATTTTCATAGCTCGATGGTAAAAAGTCTCATCTATAGGACGGAAGGTGAATTTACTAATTTCAGGAATGTTACTGCGGTAAGGGAGAACCTTAGCTCCCGCCGGAGAGATTTCATCTGTTGAAACGTTGTCTCCCATTTTCAAAAGGACGGGGACAGAGAATGAATCTTGAAGCGGTCCAAATTCAGGAAAGAAAGCAATGTTAGGGCCTTTGATAAGTGGGGTTCTCTCTTCTATAGCTGGGGGGGGGATAAGGTCATTGACTAAAGTCATGGTTTTAGGTTCTTGAAAAGAGGGATATTTTATGTGGTAGATTTTTTCTAGATCTCTTGGATCTGTGATGACTCCAGTAAGTGCACATGCAGCGGCTGTCTCAGGGCTACAGAGGTAGACCTGATCTTCTTTTGTTCCTGATCTGCCCGGGAAGTTACGCGGAACTGTTCGTACGCTGATCTGTTTTGTTGCAGGTGCTTGACCCATTCCGATGCAACCGTTACAGCCTGCCTGGTGGATACGCGCGCCTGCTTGTGTAAGGTGTAAGAGGTGATCGTGTTCGATTAAGAAAGTAAGGACTTGTCGAGAAGAGGGGTTCACATCTAAAGATACGTTTTCAGCGACTTTTCTCCCTTTGACTAACATGGCAACTGTGGCAAAATCTCTAGGGCATGGGTTAGCAGAGGAGCCGACATAAGCTTGATAGATTGGAGCGCCGGCAACCTCTCTTACCCGTTTTACATTTCCAGGGCTTGAAGGAAGGGCAATAAGTGGCTCAAGTTCGCTTAAGTTGATTTCGGTCTCTTCATCGTAGGTTGCGCCTGGATCTGCCACAAGTTCACGATAATCTTTTTCTCGTCCCATTTGTTTTAAGAAGAATTTGGTTTGGTTGTCAGATGGAAATACAGTGGTCGTAGCTCCAAGTTCTGCTCCCATATTCGCAATCACATGTCGATCCATAGCTGTAAGATCTTGTAGTCCAGGTCCATAATATTCAATAATTTTACCAACACCGCCAGATACGTCATATCTTCGTAACATTTCTAAGATTACATCTTTGGCGCTTACCCATGGAGGGAGTTTACCGGTCAGCTTTACTCCCCAGATTTTTGGCATATTTAAGATGAAAGGCTCTCCGCAAATTGCAAGGGCCACTTCTAACCCGCCAGTTCCAATAGCAAGTAGACCTAAAGAGCCGCTTGCAGGGGTATGACTATCTGAGCCAAGAAGGGTTTTTCCAGGGATTGCAAAACGTTCACAGTGGACTTGGTGGCTAATGCCATTTCCTGCTTTGCTAAACCAGAGGCCAAAACGTTTTGCTGCACTTTGTAAAAAAACGTGGTCGTCGGGGTTTTTAGAGTCTTCTTGGATCTGGTTGTGGTCTACATATTGGACAGAAACTTCTGTTTTCGCTTTACCAAGTTTCATCGCCTCGAGCTCGAGCATAACCATTGTGCCCGTAGCATCTTGTGTAAGAGTTTGGTCAATGTGCAAACCGATCTCTTCCCCAGGATGCATCTTTCCAAAAACGAGATGACTTTCGATTAATTTTTGCGCGACATTTTTGGCCATACCCTTACCTGCTTTTTCTTCACACTATAAGAAAAAGGGGGTTAGCGCAACTATTAGTTTAAACCCGGTTGGCTACTTATTCGCCCTTAGCACTGAGCGAACCAATTAAGAT
>CAZBHP010000205.1:0-2310 GCA_964491795.1 uncultured bacterium
CAATTGCTGCTAGAACTTGTTCTTCAGTAAGAAAATCACAGTAGCCTTCAATCATTAAAATAGCATCTTGCGTTCCTGCAAGGAGAAGATCGAGCTTAGATTTAGCTTGTTCTTCTATTGTAGGATTAATAATGAAGCGATCATCAATCATCCCTACACGAACTGCCGCTAAAGGCTTTGTTAAAGGGATGTCAGAGATGACAAGAGCTGCTGATACAGCGCAAATGGCAAGAGGCTCTGGAGGGTGTGTGTTGTCATAAGAGAGGACATAACACAAGATTTGCACGTCGTTATAGTAACCTTCTGGGAAAAGAGGACGAATCGGACGGTCAATTAATCGAGAAACAAGAGTCTCTTTTTCTGAGAGTTTTCCTTCTCGTTTAATAAACCCGCCTAGCGTCTTTCCTGCAGAAGAAAATTTCTCCTGATAGTCTACTCGTAGTGGCAAGAAACTTGCGTTCGGTGCAGCTTCTCTTGTAGAGCATGCAGTTGCAAGTATTACTGTATCGCCACTTTTGAGGATAATCGAACCGCCTGCAAGCCGAGCAATTTTCCCCGTTTCAAAAATAATTTCCTTTCCAGCAATGGAAAGGCTAAGTTGGTTTTTGTCCATAGATTCCTTTAGAAAGGGGATGACTACTTGCGTAGGCCTAGTTTATTGACTAATTGCTGGTACCGTGAAGTATCTGTAGAATTCAAATAATTCAATAATTTTCTTCTATGACCAACTAATTTTAATAAAGCAAGCCTTGTATTCATATCTTTAGGCTGTAGTTTTAGGTGCTCTTGCAGATCGGCGATGCGTTCAGAAAGAAGAGCAATTTGGACGTCTGCAGAACCTGTATCTTTTTCGTGTAATTGAAATTTTTTTGTAACTTCTTCCTTTGTGCTTTTGTCTAGTGACATGGAAGCTCTCCTCTAAGCTTTGTTGTAATAAATAATACCTCCATTATCTCCTTTTCCCTATAATATATACAAGTGAATTTGCAGTCAGGACGATGGATATCTTTACCTTAGCTGATCAACTCTACATGCAAGAGGCCTTGGAAGAGGCCAAAATTGCTTTTGAAAAAGATG
This sequence comes from uncultured bacterium, assembly GCA_964491795.1. Taxonomy (GTDB): domain Bacteria; phylum Chlamydiota; class Chlamydiia; order Chlamydiales; family 2-12-FULL-49-11; genus JAFEGE01. The sequence continues at coordinate 1,078 of CAZBHP010000205.1, forward strand.
AAGTTCCCGTTGGAGCAGTTTTAGTGTATCAAGGAAAAATTATTGCAAGGGGTCATAATTCTGTTGAAAAAGAAAAAGATGTCACTTGTCACGCAGAAATGGTCTGTATTCGCAATGCATCACAAACGCTTGGTGATTGGCGCCTTGTAGATACCACTCTTTATGTGACCTTAGAGCCTTGCTCTATGTGTCTTGGGGCTCTTATTCTCTCTAGAGTTAAAGAAGTAGTATGGGCAGCCCCTGAACCACGCCATGGCGCTCTAGGCTCATTCTGTATGCTGCCGATTAAAGAACACCCTATCCACCAAATACAAACAAGATCAGGCCTTCGAAAAGAGGAGGCAAAGCATCTCTTACAAACTTTTTTCAGAGAAAAACGTGAGCGAAGAAGAAATACTTGCCCTCTGTGACGAGCTAGTCGCCCTGCAACAAAAAAAACTCTTGGCTTTAGCAAAAAAGATTGTCCCCTCTATTACTGAAGAAGATCTTTTACAACCCTTTGACTTCCCCCTTTTAGAAAATCACCCGGGCTTTCGTTACGAAGAGGGGGTTGTCGAGGGCTTACTCACAGCTCGCATGGCTCTTTTGAGCACTTTTTCCCACCACTCTTCTTAATTATTTTTTTACACTATTCATAACGTTCCAATTTTAGTATAATTATAAAGTGTTATTAATATTTGGAGACTAACATGATTAATACGGATTTAGCTATAAACAGAAATTCACAGGCTGCAGGCTCTTCAGTTGAAGAAGCAGAACAAAAAGTTGCCTACACATATCAAGTTGAACGCAATGTTGCCCAATATAAAGATTCCTCTTTTGAGAACGTGGTAGCTGTAAGAAGAAACATTACTCTAGAACAAGCAAAAGAGATTGCTGATGCCAATCCAGATATTGATTATTTTATGTTTGTGAAAGGGCCTGTTCTTGCTTTAGAAGCTTCTCAGGCTGTGTCTGTAGGTAACGATCCTTTTAAGTTGGCTGTAGTTGGCGGATATATCGGTCTAGACGGGCATTATCATCCTAATCCTGCAATGCGTGTGTTCCATGAAGGAGATGTTGTCTTTTTTAATAAAAATGGCCTATGGCTCGGATCTGCTCCAGGACTTGCTGATATCTATTACAAAGAAGATGCGGTGAGAAACTAGTTTTTGTACCACCCAAAAATTGGGTGGTATCTCGACTTTGGACATTTCCAAATCTCTTACATAAATAGCGTTTGAGGGGATTTTT
>CAZBHP010000206.1:0-2293 GCA_964491795.1 uncultured bacterium
AGATACGCATCCATAGTGCTTGCAATTGTTTTAAGGACCCCAATTGACTGCAAGGCATCTATACCCAATAAGATCCCTAAAAAAAAGAGGATACTGGAGACTTCCACCTTCGTTAAGATAAAAGGGACTCTAAGACGTTCACGATCTTCATGTTTATGGTGCAAAATGTCTGTTACAATCCATAAAATTGCAAGCCCAAGTAGAATTCCTACATACGGAGGTAAACCTGTTAAATACTTGATGATAGGAACTGAAACAAGCGATAATACCCCTAAGAAAAATACTACATCCGCACCTGGCTCTTTTTTCTCCTTGGAAAAATCTATGGTAAGTTTAGGGTATTTCCCAGGAAGCGCGCGTAAATAAAAAGCGAGGGTCACTAACATAGAGACCATGCTAGGGATGAAGATCTGTCTCATCACTTCATAGGTCGAGATTCTCTCGTTAATCCATAACATTGTAGTAGTTACATCACCGATCGGCGTCCAAGCGCCACCCGCATTAGCCGCAACTACAACAATAATGCTTGGCAGTAGTCGATCTTCTTTGTGAGGAATGAGCTTTCGTAAAATAGAAAGCATTAAGATAGTAGTGGTTAAATTATCCAAAACAGCAGAGAGGAAAAAGCAAATAAAGGCGATGAGTGTGATTAGTTTTCGTTTGGATCTTGTTTGCACCCAGGCAATGACCCGGTGAAAACCTTTATGAGAGTCGATCAGCTCTACAATCGTCATAGCTCCTAACAAAAACAGGATCACTTGCGAGGTGTCGCTTAAATACCCGGCTAGTGTCTCTGTCATCTCAGGGAATGGCATCCCTGAAAAAAGGAAATAAAACATCCAACAAAGCGCCGCAAGAGCAAGTCCCGCAGCCGTTTTATTGATTTTTATGTAAAACTCAAAAATGATCGCAAGATACCCTACAAGAAATGTTCCAACAATCAAAATTACGGGTAATGTCCCCACCATAAAACTGCCTCAATTAGTAAAATCTATCTACAAAAGCCCATTTTTGGGCCCGTACGATTATAAAAAAATCCTTGTTAAATTTAAAGCAAATGCAGTCTCCCTCGATCGATCATCCCGTTTGCCTGCTTTGGTAAATGTTCTAAAAAAACGAACCTTTCTGGAAGTTTAAGAATGGAGAGCTCTTTTTTTGCATAGTCAAGGAGCCGTTTTTCAAAAATATTCTCCTCTTCATCTACCTGATAAGGAACCACAAAAAGGGTGAGAATCTCTTCCCCTTTTTCGTTTGGCGTTGTTACGGCAGCAACTTCAAGCACGTGCTCATGATGACGAAAGACCTCTTCAATTTCCTGGGCAGAGACACGTATAGATCCATGAGTTTTCAAGATCTCTCCTTTTCGACCGTGATGCCAGAAATACCCCTCCTGATCACACGAGACAAGATCTTCTGTCATATACCACTTCCCATGAAAAGGACCTTGTGTTGTTGCCAGCATAAAACTTGGGTGATTTACTGGTAAAGCAAGGATTCCGCTATGTATCTCTAACGGACAGCCGTTGTGGGGTTTACCGAGAGAGCCATATTTTCTTGGAAACTCTAAAGAGTCAGTAAGTGGAAGATGCATCTCCGTGATGGTAAACCCTTGCAAAAGAGGGACACGAAATAGTTCCTCCCACTCTCTCTGGATTACAGCTCCAAGTAACTCTTCCGCTGAAAGAGCCCCGCGCAGGGAAGTACGAGAAAACCTATCTCTTACCTCAGGTGAGAGATGAAGCATCTCTTTATAAAAAGCTGGCACACTTGCTAAAAGAGTCACGTCATACTTTTGTATAATTTGTAGAGTTTCATAAGGAGTCGGCGTCCCCAAAAAAGAGACTGCGGTTCCCCCTTGTGCCCAGGTATCAAAAAAATTTATTCCTAATGTATAAGCTAAGTGATGGCTTGCTGTATGAAAAACTACGTCTTTTTCCCCCATCTGACACCACTTTTGACAAATCGATTTTCTCACATCAATGGTGCGATGGGCGTGAATGATCCCTTTTGGAACCGAATTTGATCCCGCTGTAAAGATCAAAAAGGCGGGATCATTTGCGTTTGTGGGCGGCGCCTCTTCTTCTGCGATAGTAGCCTTAAGATCTTCAAGATCAGCTTCTGTAAGCTTTCGGCAATATTTCGGTAAAACAGGATTCAAGGCAAGCCCATTTGATTCGTAATAAAGGAGAGGCTTTGCCTCCTGAATAGAGAGTAAAAGCTCGTGCTTAGTCTGTGTAGGGTCCAAAACACAAGGGACTAAGGAAGCGTGCATGGCTGCGAAATACAGAAGAAA
>CAZBHP010000207.1:0-2272 GCA_964491795.1 uncultured bacterium
CGGTAAAGTATTCAGACTCTTCATCTTTCTCGAACTCCTCTTTTGGCCAATCTCCATCAACAAAGAGATCAGTTTCTTTCACTTCTTCAGGAGTGTGAGAAATTGCAATCTCCTTTTCAGGAGCAGGAGAACAAACTTGTTTGTTCATCTGACAACCTGCGGCTACTAACAAAGGTAAAGAGAGGATAAAAAAACGCATGACTGGCCTTCCGGTAAATTTATACCTCTACATAAAGGATGTTTTTATTTTCCGCAATCTGCTATTATCAGTTCATATGGGAGCTATTTCACTTTATAGATTCAAAGAGATCATCGACACACTACCGCGTCAAACTCTCTTAATTTTAGATGTTCGCTCTGAAGAGGAGCACAACGCTAAAAAGATCGAAGATTCTTATAATATCCCCCTTCCCGAGCTTCTCGCCCGCATGGAAGAGCTTCGGGGTTATGAAACCATTGTGATCTACTGCAATGAAGGGAGACGCTCTGAAAAAGCTTTTCACCTTTTGGATAGCTTTGAAATCCCGCAAGTCTTCTATGTTGCAGGCTCTAGTAAGCAATGGGAAGACGCTGGTCTCCCTGTCGTCATGATGGCTTAAACTTTATATCATTATTAGCGAAACTTCTACTTTTAAAAGCATTTTATGTGTAAAATTTAAAATGATTTTAAAATGGAGATTGCAATGATTTATTCTAAATTAGCACTATTGTTTGTAACAACTTTTGGATCTCTCTCTGCACTTTCCCACGAACAAATCGATTTCTTTTCGAGAAACGGCTATCTGGTTATCGAGAACTTTTTATCGCAAGACGAGATTGATGCTCTACTTACTGAAACTTCTCACCTTGTAGAAAAGTGCGATTCAACTGAAGAAGCGACCGCCTTTCATACAGCAACAGCAGGCCGCAGCAGAAATAAATACTTCCTCGAATCAAGTGATAAAATTTCTTATTTTTTCGAAACAGCTGCGTTAGATGACGAGGGTAAGTTATGCGTCCCACTTAATAGAGCTTTAAATAAAATAGGGCATAACCTCCATGATCTAAATCCCATCTTTGAAAAGATTACCTACCAAGAAAAATTCACACAAATTCCAAAAGACTTAGGTTGGCTCTTTCCCTCTGTGATACAATCTATGATTATCTTCAAACAGCCTTTAATAGGCGGCGCTGTTCCTTGTCATCAAGATCTGACCTTTTTGTTTACAAATCCAAATACCACTCTCGGCTTTTGGATGCCGCTAGAAGATGCGACACTCGATAATGGCTGTCTGTGGGTGGTTCCTGGCGGGCATCGCACTACGCTGCGGAAACTTTTTGTTAAAAATGAAACCAATGAGAAAACAAGTATACTTGTGTTAGACGAAGAGCCTTTATCTGAAGAGGGAATGATCCCTGTTGAAATGCCTAAAGGATCTCTTCTACTCATCCACTCTTTACTACCTCACAAAAGCCTAGCAAACCATTCGACACATTCTAGGGTTGCCTATACCTTTCACATCATCGATCAAACGAGTGAATACCCCTCCACTAATTGGCTTCAGAGAGGCTCTGATTCTCCATTAAAGATTTATAGATAAAGAGATATTAGGAAGTTTAATCTTTTAACAATTAGCTCTCCTCCTTTATACTACTCCCAAAAAAAGGGGACTCTTATGGCTATTAAAGCGATTGAACAGGTGACTATTCCAGTTAAGGACCAAGATCGAGCTCTCCTTTTTTATACCCAAAAACTCGGCTTTGAACTCAATGTTGATGTAGATATGGGCGGCAGCCAGCGCTGGATCGAGTTAAAGATTCCTGGTGCCGAGACTATGCTAGTGCTCTTTACTCCTGAAGGTCATGAAAATAGAGTAGGGACCTCTGCCACCTTTACCTTTAGATGTGACAACCTACAAAAAACTTATGAGGAGCTCTTTAAAAGAGGAGTCGTCTTTGACGCACCCCCTCAAGAAGCTCCCTGGGGTAAATACTGCTTACTCAAAGATTCAGAAGGCAATACTATATGCCTTTCGGGATCGTAAAAAACCCCTTACTGCTTACTTTAAACTCGGTTGGCTACTTATTTCATCCACTAGGCGGCTCTCTGACGGATGAGATTTGGCTCGTATCTTAATTAGACCTCTTGCGCAATTCCATTAAAAGAACCTCCTTCTGAAGAAGGAGGAATTCTTCTTACTCTTTAAGGATTGGTTGATAAATTGGCCGCTTTACCTCCCCCTGAAGGGCTGGCAATTACCCACAAATTTTTAATTTGATAAACTCTTTGCTT
>CAZBHP010000208.1:0-2271 GCA_964491795.1 uncultured bacterium
CTTCAGACAACAGGCGTGCTCGATCACCTACTGTCCCGGGGATGAGATCTATAAAAGCTCGAAAGCTTATTTCCTCCTCCTGGGAGGTCACCCTTATCCATTGTTGGACAGCAGCATCAAAAGAAATATCCATACTAAAGATCCTTGTTAGTTTTTTTTCAACTGGGCAGACGAGATGTGCCGGTAAGAGGGGTCTATTTCAAGCAAAAAAGCTTTACGATCAAAGAGAACAGGAGTTTCATCCCCGCGAGGCACAAGGGCAATAGCATCAAAGGGGGTATCAGCTCCCCAAACTTTATAAGAGTCATAGCCGGCTATTGCGCAAAGAGGTAAAGAACTTAAGGTTTTAAGGAAAAGATAATCGCCGGGAGAGCTATCATCCTGAGAAAGAAGACGTACCATGACCCGACTTTGGGTAGGAAGAGCCTTTTCAATTTCTTCGATCCTTTGAGAAAGGGGGTAAGTATATTTTTTATAACTATGGTTATTCACCACAATAAAAAGATTTGTAAAGACGGGGGAGGAGAGAGCCGCTTGGATAATTGCTGTATGTGCTTTAGTTAAAGGGTCAAACGCGCCCCAATAGACCCCAGTATAAAAAGGATTTTCCATGAGAAATAGTTTATAGCTACCTCAAATATCAATCAAATAGGTTTTAATTGACGAGGGGGCTTTTATACCTTATAATTGGGTTACAGATAGAGATTTGCAATAGGATGGCATGATTCGGGTCGCAATAAATGGTTTTGGGCGCATTGGACGGTTAGTATTCCGTGTGTTATTTGAAAATCCAGCCTGTGAAATCTCTTTTGTCAATGACGTTGTAAAGCCTGATTTACTCGCCTATTTACTCCAATATGACACGGTGCATGGAAAATGGAGTCAAGAGTGCAGAGCAGAGGGCTCATTTTTAGTTGTCGGTAATAAAAGGATCCAAGTTTGTAATGCAAAAGATCCTAAAGATTTGGCGTCTGTATATAAAGAGATACCAGTTGATGTTACCGTAGAATCTTCGGGGCTTTTCACCTCGAAGGAAAAAGCGATGGGTCACATAGCGGCTGGAGCCAAGAGGGTGATTATTAGTGCACCTTCGTCCGATGCTCCAATGTTCGTTATGGGAGTCAATCATTTAGAATATAATCCTGAAACCGATGTTGTTGTCTCAAATGCTTCGTGCACAACGAATTGTTTGGCGCCACTAGTCAAGGTCTTACATCAGAATTTTGGTGTAGTAGAAGGCCTTATGACGACTATCCATGCCGTAACAGCAGGTCAAAAAACGGTCGATGCACCATCGGCCAAAGACTGGAGAGGAAGCAGAAGTGCTTTTGGGAATATTATCCCTTCCTCAACAGGAGCTGCAAAGGCGGTTGGAAAAGTGTTGCCTTCGTTGGAAGGAAAGTTAACTGGTATGGCATTTCGTGTCCCAGTACTTGATGTCTCTGCGGTGGACCTTACAGTTCGCCTAGAGAAAGGGGCAAGCAAAGAGACAATTTTAGAAGTCATGAAACAAGCGTCTTTTGGAGATTTGAAAGGGATTTTAGGAGTTACGCAAGAAGAGGTTGTCTCCGCTGATTTTGTGGGCAATCCGCTCTCTTGCATTTACGACCATTTAGCTAGCATTGAGTTGAATCAACATTTCCATAAGATCATCGCTTGGTATGATAATGAGTGGGGCTACGCAAATCGTGTAGTAGACCTAATTCGGTATATGTCTCATGTAAATGGGACTATGCGAGGGAGCGCACCCCAACTGCAATAAATTTAACCTATGGAAGAGCACAGTGAATTTTACAAGAGAACCAATTATAGAAACAATTATTTCAGCGAGGGAAGGGTATAAGCTTTCGCTGAAAAGCAGTAAGACAGTAGCAGGGGAAGAGCATCTCGTTGACGCCCTAGAAGTCGTCTCATTTGGAGGCTCCTTTTTTTACCGCTGCTCAGAAAAACCTAAGCCTTTCTTTTTCCCCGCCTGTGATTATGAAATTGTAGAGGTGCGTGAAACACGCCTTTTAATCAAGTCAGCAAGCCTTGAGAAAGCAATTAAAATTGCCGGAGGAAAAGATCCTGCTAGACCACAACACCATCATCATCACAACAAACCTGAAGTAGCTCAACTCGAAGATGAAGAGGAAGAAAGGGCAGTTTCTCCAGAAGAGGTGCCACAGCAAGCGCCTCGACAAGAGCAAAAAAGAGATAAGAAAAGACACCGTAAGAAAAAAGGGAATCGAGAAGATAGATCTTCTTCTATGTCCCAACAGTCCCAACAAC
>CAZBHP010000209.1:0-2245 GCA_964491795.1 uncultured bacterium
AATTGGATCAGGTGATCGTTCAGAAAAAATCCGCACCTACAATTTTCCGCAAAACCGGGTGACAGATCATCGGATTAATCTTACCCTTTATAATTTAACAGAAGTGATGAAAGGGGAGCTTGCCGAATTCTCTGAAGCCCTCGTCTCTTTTTACTATCAAAAACATTTCGATGTCTAAACCACAAGCCTACATCTTGGGGTTAATCGAGTTTTATAATTTACAGCTCGAAGTAAACCCTTCAGTCTTGATTCCACGCCTTGAAAGTGAGCTTTTGGTAGAGCATGCCTTAAAAAGAATTCCGAAAGGGCCCCACACCGTTCTTGATCTTTGCTGTGGAAGCGGAGCTCTTGGTCTTGCTTTGAAAAAAGAGAGGCCCGATTTACACCTTATTTTAACCGATATTTCCGAAGAAGCTCTTCAGGTTGCTAAAAAAAACAGTAAAAGAAACGGCCTTGTTGTGGAATTTCGCCAAGGAGATCTTTTATCTGTAATGCAAAAGGGGGAGAGTCTTGATTTTGTCATTTGCAATCCACCGTATATTAGTGAGAGTGAATACGAGCATTTAGATTCATCTGTCCGACTTTTTGAGCCGAAATTAGCCCTTGTAGGGGGAGAGGACGGCCTCTTATTTTATCGCAGAATTGCACAAGACCTTCCTTTATATCTTAGAAAGGGTGGTAAAGTTTTTTTTGAAATCGGAAAAGATTTAGGGAAAGGGTTAGTAGATATTTTTTCAACGCCCGAGTGGGGCCCTTCACAGCTCTTACAAGACTATGCTAGCCTCGATCGCTTCTTTATAGTTGAAAGGATTTAAGACAACATTTTACAATAATAGTATGTTTGGCGCCCTTACCCAGTCTTTTCAAAAAATCGTTCAAGGTCTATCTCGCGAGAAAAAACTCACGGAGAGCAACATTACGGAAGCTGTCCGTACGGCAAGACTTGCTCTTTTAGATGCTGATGTGAACTATTCGGTTGTAAGTCAGCTCATAAAGAAGGTAAAAGCTGAAGCTGTAGGGTCGGATAAGATCCAAGGGGTTCATGCTGGAGATCAGTTTCTTAAGATTGTCCACGATAAGCTCGTTGAGGTGATGGGGGGAGGCGAAGCAGAGCTCTCTCTTAAAAAAAATCCGAGTAAAATTCTTCTCTGTGGATTGCAAGGTGCGGGAAAGACCACTCATGCTGCAAAGCTTGCCAATTTCTTGAAAAAGAAACGAAATAAAAATCCACTTCTAGTAGCACTTGATTTACAAAGACCGGGAGCTATAGAGCAGCTTAAAATTTTGGGTGGGCAAATTAATGTTCCTGTATTTTCTTTGCCGAATGAAAAAAATCCGGTACGCATTGCAAAAGCAGCTCTCCTTGAAAAAGGATTTGATGTCGTAATCTTTGATACGGCAGGGCGCTTACACATTGACGATGCCCTTATGCAAGAGCTTTCTCTTTTAAAGAAAGAGATCGATCCGGAAGAGGTTCTCTTTGTTGCAAATGGCGCATCTGGGCAAGATGCAGTGACGACTGCGCAAGAATTCAATCAGAAGATTGGGATTACCCACTCGATTTTGACTATGCTTGATGGGACAACCAGAGCAGGAGCCGCCCTCTCGATTAGGGAAATCACGGGCAAACCGCTCCTTTTCGAAGGGGTAGGGGAGAAAATAGAAGATTTACGGCCTTTTAACCCGGTTTCTATGGCTGATCGAATCCTGGGCATGGGTGATATCATCAACCTTGTAAAAAAGGCTGAAGAAGAGTTTTCCAAAGAAGAGGAGATGGACCTTGAGAAAAAGATGCGAACAGCCTCTTTTACCTTCGAGGATTATCTTAAGCAAATGAAAGCGCTCAAAAGGATGGGTCCTTTACAGGGTATCTTAAAGATGCTTCCTGGTATGAGCGAAATGCCAAATCTTGGCGATGCAGAGAAAGAATTTGCAAAAGCAGAGGCGATGATTTTATCGATGACCCCTAAAGAAAGACAGGGGACTGTCGAGCTTATCCCGTCGAGGCGTAAGCGGATTGCCAAAGGGAGCGGTCGCTCCATTGATGAAGTCAACCGCATGATCAAAAGCTTTAAAGAACTAAAACACATGGCCAAGCATTTTGGCGCGTTCAAAAAGCAATTCAAAATGAAATAATTTGTCTACTACCTAGAAATCTGCTGAAAAACTCAACACTGTACATGTTAGATCAGTTATAGGTAGAGCTCTACGGGCTGAAGTAGTCGTTCTTTCATCCGTAGAAACT
>CAZBHP010000210.1:0-2183 GCA_964491795.1 uncultured bacterium
CTTTGCCTCTCACTTTAATGACCAATCGATCTCTTTTCAAATCTCCTGGTAAAATCGAGTCATTCCTGCTACGATTTTTAAGATGCGTCTTTTCTATTTAGTCTTAGCTCTTTTTTTCGTAAGCGGCGGCTGTAGTAAATCTGCCTCTGAAAAGGTCTACTCCATTGGGATTGATCCTACATTCTTCCCTTTGCAAATTGTTGAAGGGCGCGGTGATCTTTTGGGATTTATAAGTGAAGTGTTACAAGAAATTGGGAAAGAAAAAAAAGTCCATCTATCTCGTGTTTCTATGAGTTGGGACAATCTTTTAGAAGGCTTGCGATTACATAAATATGAAGGGGCCCTCTCCCCTGCACCCATAACTCTTCGCAATAAAACCAAATACGCCTTCTCCGATCCTCTTTTTTACACAGGCCCGATTCTTGTCACTCGAATACAAAATCCAAAAATTACCTGGGAAAATCTACAGGGGAAAGTCGTTGCCCTTGAAAAGACAAGTGCAAATATTGAGCTCCTTTCTCAACACCCTCAAGTGATCCCTGTTTTTTACGATTCCATTGCAGAGGCGCTCGATAATACAGCCCAAGGAAAATATGCAGCAGCAATTGTCCCTGTATTAGAGGGGGCGGCTTACGTGCGGGATCTTTATCGCAACCGTTTAGAGATCGCCTCTCCCCTCCTCACCAAAGAGGGGCTACGTCTCATCACTCTTTTAGGAGACAATAGTGATCTTCTCACCCTCTTCAATGAGGGTCTTGAAGAATTAAAAACATCAGGCCTCTTTGATCATCTCGCAACGAAGTGGAACGTTCCCAAAGAAGCTGTTTTAAAATAGTCTTATTTTTGTTAGATTGGAGTTATATGGAAATTGTTGCTTGTTGCAGTTTTAAGGGAGGGACGGCTAAGACATCTACCGTTCTCCATCTAGGTGTTTATCTGGCAAAACAGTTTCAGAAACGTGTTTTGTTGATTGACTTTGATGCGCAAGCAAACTTGAGCACAGGCCTTGGAATGAGCTCTGATGGTTTAGATACCATGGTGCCCGTTCTACAAGGGCAAAAAGATATGTCTCAAGTCATCCAGCATACACGTATCGAAGGCCTCGATATGGTCACTGCGAATGTTTTCTTAGACGGCGTAGAAGCAACCGGCCCCATTGTAAACGATCTTTATGGCCATGAGCGCCTAAGAAGAGCGATCAAAGATCTTCCGTATGATTTCATCTTTATCGACACGCCTCCAAGCCTTGGATGGCTGACACAGAGCGCTTTTTTTGCCGCCAACCACTCTATCATCTGTGCCATCCCCGAGCCTTACAGCATACTCGCTTTGAACAGACTTAAAGAATATCACGAAAGAATCCAAGAGCATCATAAACTCGAAATCCTGGGCGTAATTCTCTCCTTCTGGGATCAGCGCGGTTCTACAAATATGGCGTATGTGAAAGCGATTGAAAATGCGTTTCCTGGGCTTCTCTTTGACGCCAAGATCCGCCGCGACATTGCTGTTTCAAGAAGCGTATTACAAGGGCTCCCAGTGTTAGAAGCCTATCCAGAATCTAGAGCCTCTTACGACTACTCCTGCCTCACTGCAGAATTTTTAAAGCGTATTGCTCTTCCTCTTTCTGTCTAAAACTGCCCCCTTATGAAAAAAGAGATCGTTCTTACCTTAGATGATTATCCCATGGCTGATGGCGCCCTTTTTTCTACAGAAGAGCGCACATCTTGTTTCATCAACGCTTCTCGAGAATTCGACTGTAAGGTTGTCTTTTTCTGCATAGGCAATCGTTGTCAAACCAAACAAGGCAAAGAGTATCTTCTACAAGCAAACAAGGCGGGTCATTTTTTAGGAAACCATTCTCTTCATCACAACACCTTGAGCTCTTCTTCTTTGGACACTTTCTCAAAAGAAATTCGTGCTACTCAAGAGATTCTCAATCCCTATGAGATGGGAAGACAATGGTTTCGCTATCCTTATCTTGACTACGGCAACATCCGACGCCTGGGGGGATCACATCAAAAAGCTGTTGACTCTTTAGAGATTCTCCATCATTTAGGATATCGAGATGGCTATGTAACAATCAGCACTCTCGATTGGTATATTAATCAAAGCCTCACCAAAGCGGTAAGAGAAAAAAAAACTGTAAACTACGAATCTCTTAAAACGCTTTACCTCTCTCTTCT
>CAZBHP010000211.1:0-2143 GCA_964491795.1 uncultured bacterium
TACGCGTCTTAGGGGTTTTGATCAAAGAGCCTCTGAACGTTTTTCTGTTTCGAGAAGATAGTGGCATTAGAAGTCATTTAGATTTTCATAAGAAAAGCTTAGGCGGCTCTCCAGATGGCATCATAGAAGCCTATATCAATTCAGCAATAGGGTTTTCCAAAATCCACAAAATACAGATGGATCCTGTCTCCACTTTGCTTTTTCGAACAGTTGATGTCATGGTCGGGGTCTATTGGAATATTGAAGGGGAGCAACTCCATTCTCTAGGCATTCCAACTAAATATGTCCCTCTAAAAACGTTTGGTGTTCCAGATTATATGGAGCTTATCTTCATTACACGAAGCGATTACTTACAAAAAAATCCAGAGCTTGCAAAAAACTTTCAACAAGCTCTCGATGAAAGTATCTCTTTTTGCAAGAGTAAGCCAGATCTAGCTTTTAAGCATTACTTAAGCATGCAGCCAGACAAAGATGAAAAAGTTATTTCCTGGGAGAGGGAAGCCTTTCACCAAACAGTTTCTCTCTACTCTGATGATCAAGATTTTCATAAAGAGAAATGGAGGGCTTTTTACGAGTGGATGATCGATAAGGACCTCTTGACTCATAGGGTTTCTCTAGATATTCTTCTAGAAAATGATCCCAATGAAGAATAAAAAATACCTGGGCGTTTTGATTGGGAATCCTGTAGATAAAAGCATTTCCCACATCACGCACAATAAAATCTTAAAAGATCGAGGAACCTATGAAAAACGGCTCCTTTCAATAGAGAATTTCTCTCAAGAAATTAGAGCACTCAAAAAAGAAAAACTAGACTGGCTTGCCGTGACTATGCCTTTTAAAGAAAAAGTCATTCCTTATTTAGATAGTATCGATGAGGAAGCCCTTTTTATCGGTGCTGTTAACACCATCGTAGTAAAAAAAGGGAAATGGAAAGGGTATAACACAGACGGGCTAGGCGCTTTAAATGCTATTGAAGAGAAGGTCTTGGTAAAAGGGAAAAAGGTCCTCATTTTAGGGGCAGGAGGCGCTGCCAAAGCAATTAGCTTCGAAGCAAAAAAAAGGGGAGCTCATGTCTGTGTATGGAATCGGACCTACGAGAAAGCAACTCTTGTAGGAGAGCACTTTGGAGTAGAAGTTGTAAAAACTCCCGGATCAGCTGATATCTTAGTAAATGCAACGTGTGTAGGTATGGAGCCACATGAAGAAATAGTTCTTTCTTTAGAAAATTACTCTCACGTTTTTGATACAGTCTACAACCCGCGTGAAACCAAACTCCTTAAAAATGCGCAAGAGAAAGGAGCCATCCCTATTTATGGAATAGAGATGTTTGCCCACTTAAGCGCCTTGCAGTTTGAACTTGTCCTTGGGGAAAAATTAATCAGTCTTAGTTTTTTTAAAGAGGATTTTTACTAAAGCATAAGCAGAGGCAACAAGAGTTGTCTTAGAAAAAAAATCTGGATTATCGCGTGCTAATGCCCCTTCTACAACTGCCATTTCTCGGCACATCTCTGGAGTAAAGATGCCTGGTTGTAAAAACTCTAATACGGCAAAAGTATGGGCTCTTACCTCATCTCCCTTAGAAAGGCCTGGATGTTCGGCTGACAGCCTTTTTCTTATGACGTCTACTCGTGCCGCCCTCAACCTAATTAGTTGATCTAAGTCTTGCAGAAGAGTTTGTTCTCTTTCTTTTGAAGTCTATATACATGTAACTGGATGCGTTTCTAGTCCTAGGCTAGTTTGAAAATGTGCTTTTCGCGCTTCCAAATACTCGATACGGTGAGCTAAGGGCTCTTCTCTTAAGCTTTCTACATCTCCTCCAGAACAGCTAGGAGCTACAGGTTTTTTATCATGGAGCGGACAATCACAACATAAAGCACGACCGATAGTTCTCAGCATAAGAGGCCTCCTAATTTATAAAGAAATCATAAGAGCATTGTAAATTTTCAGCAAACCAAATTTTATCGATTTCTACAAAAGCGGATTCTTGTACGATAGTGCTATGGAAAAAGGTGAAATCGAAGGCCGTTTTGGAATTAGCTACCTATCCTCGTTGACCTTTGGCTCAAGCGATGTGCAGGCAAAAATTGAAGCGAAGTGCAAGCGATCTGTAGAGCGGGGGCAAGAGGAAAAAGAGAGTAAGTGG
>CAZBHP010000212.1:0-2139 GCA_964491795.1 uncultured bacterium
CTTTCCTTGTGTGCGGAGGAGCTACATCTACCCTCAATGCTGCTGAAATGATGCTGCAACAAACCTCTCCAACCGATGTGCAACAGCCAGCTCTTGTCCAAAAAGTAACGGTAATTGCGATTTTGTCGCTGATGCCGTTTGCAGTCATGCTTCTCACCTCATTTTTAAAAATGGTGGTTGTCCTCTCTCTTTTAAGACAAGCGCTCGGTGTGCAAAACTCACCCCCAAACCAGGTAATTAATGGTATTGCCCTTCTTATGGCAATCTATGTCATGTTCCCAACAGGACTTGCCATGTATAATGCCGCTGGAAGCTATATTGAAGAACAAGCGCCTAGTAAAGAAGCTGGAATGCTCTCTACAGAGTCGGCCTATTACGTGGTAGGTGTCATGGAAAAAGCGCGTGAACCTATGCGTAAATTCCTCATGAAAAATACTGTCCCCAAACACCGGACCTATTTTTACCAATTAGCAAAGCAAAAATTTCCCGACCCTTTTCGCAAAGAGTTAAAGGCAACTGATTTTATCGTTTTGGTTCCAGCTTATATTACAAGTGAAGTAAAAGCTGCTTTTGAAATTGGTGTCCTCCTCTATCTCCCTTTTTTCGTGGTTGATCTTGTGGTCTCTAATATTCTCTTAGCGATGGGTATGATGATGCTCTCTCCCCTTACAATCGCCCTTCCTCTTAAACTCCTTCTCCTTGTTATGGTCGACGGCTGGACCCTTCTCGTGGAAGGGGTTGTGCTTACTTATAAATAGAGGTCTACTAGATGTTTAACACAGAAATCTACCAACTCGCCTACCGAGCCCTCCTCTTGATCTTAATTTTATCAGGCCCTCCGATCATTATCAGCATGATCTTTGGACTTACAGTTGCTATCTTTCAAGCAGCCACACAAATTCAAGAACAGACCCTCTCTTTCACAGTCAAACTTGTCGCCGTTATCCTCACCATTCTCTTAATGGGAAATTTTTTGGGCTCACAAATCATGCAATTTACCCAATCGATTTTTAACAACTTCTACAAGTGGAGCTTTTAAACTCGGTTGTTTTAATGGATCCAGGATACCTCGCATTACTCGATAGTCAGCCAAACTTAGACTATACTGTTTTATGGCGCGCATTTCTTTTAATTGTCATGCGCTTTGCTCCCATTGTTGGCCTCGCCCCCTTTTTGGGAGCAAAAGTGATTCCTGTGAGTGTCCGAATGGCCTTTGCTTTAATGCTCTCTATCATCTTTTTCCCAGGTGTCATCAGCAGTCTACAAAAAACCCCCATTACCAATAACGTATTTGTCTTTTATGCTTTTAAAGAGCTTGCGATCGGATTTATCATGGGCTATTTTTCAGCGGTCCCCTTTTTTGCTATTCAATCATCTGGTGTCTTGATTGACTATTTGCGCGGCTCTTCCATGTTTATGTCGCAAGACCCCTCACTCCAAGTGCAATCTTCCCCCATCGGGGTGATGCTCAATTTTTATCTTATCGCCCTCTTCTACGCAATCGATGGACCTTTTATTTTCTTCTCTGCGATTGAAAAATCGTTTGAAGTGTTTCCTATCAATGCAGCCCTAAATCCTGCCTTTTTCAATTTGAAGAATTCCTTTTGGCAAACATCTCTCGAAGTGGTGGGCTATATTTTCTCCCTTTCTATCCAATTGGCCGCTCCTTCTCTGATTGCCATTTTAATGGCAGAGATGTTTCTAGGAATTGCCAACCGTTTGGCTCCCCAAGTGCAGATCGCTTTTCTTGGCATGTCGCTTAAATCACTTCTAGGACTCATGCTCCTTTGGGCCTCTTGGTTTTTTCTACTACGCCAGATGTCTTCAGTCTCACTCGATTGGCTCCACACCATACAAAAAGAAATCTTGACCGTACCTCTTATAAAATAGTATAACTATTTTGTTTATATCGAGAGGGTTTCAAAAATGGATTTATGGCAGAAATTTTCTCTTTTAGCTCTTCTATCTTCTACGTGTCTTTTTTCTGAAGAAACTTACTACGCCTCTACCATTGTCCCTTACTGTCCAAAAGAAAAAACTCTTCCGAAAGAAGGAGGCGGAAATAGATCTAGCGATAGGGGCAATCAAGACTATTTCGGATCTTCCTCTTCAAGTGACCGTATGAATAGCTATAATGGA
>CAZBHP010000213.1:0-2104 GCA_964491795.1 uncultured bacterium
CTAGTCCAAAATTTAAGCGCCGATTTCTTCAAATTCCCAATTTTTGAGATCTGATCAGTATATCGCTTGTTTTGTATTGAGAAAGGTGGAGAAAACAACTTGCGTGTCAGGATGGGTTTCAGTATTTTATATGTGGTATTGAGAGGGGGCAAGATGAAAAAGAAAATCGTAAAATATGTATTGGCGGCATCGATGATGCTATCGCCTCTCTTAGGGGATGAGGGATTCTCTTTGCAAGTAAACGAAAAAGAGAGAGAGACGATTTCGGAAATTATCTCTGAGATGAGCGAAAGAAGTTTAGTGATGCTTTTTTTCCACCAGGGACACATGAACCACTTGGGAGATAGTGTGCGCCATGTTCCCCCTTTACAGTTTTTGGGTTGTATCCTTGTCGATGAATATCTTCGCGGGTGTCTGAAAAAAATTAGCAGTCATGCCATAAAGTGGTCGTATTTTATTGATGGGTTTGGGCAGAACATGGAAAAAGAATTTTCTAAAGGAAGGATCTTCCATGATTTGCCAGGTTTTGCTAGTTTAGTAGAAAGAGACTATGAAAAATTGCTTCACCTTTCTCTGCAACACGAGTGGGGAAGCTTTGTAAGAGAATCATTATGAAAGTCTTGTTATATCTATTTCTCCCTCTGTTCCTTTTTGCAGAAGAGGCACCTGGAAATGATGCATCACCTAATCCTGAGCAAGAAATGCGGGCAGAAGCACCTCCTGATCCCCCTTTTGTCCTTAGTGTTAAAGAAGAAGAAGAAAAGGCAATTGATGAAATTCTCTCAACGTTAAGTAAAAATAGTCTCCTTGCACTCGGTTTTAAAAAAAGCCGCCTACAAGCTTTAGGGAAAAAACTCCACGGTGTTGGGTCACTGCAATTTCTCGGCTACATCTTTAATAAACAAACTCTCAAAGAACAGATGCGTGTTATTCGCAAAAGTTCTCTGAAGTGGAATGGGTTTGTCGAAGGGTTTAAGCCAAGCCTTGAACGCTCAGCTCAAACTAAAGCGCTTTACAAAGAGCTACCGGGTTTTTGCTCTTTCCTCAACATAGAGTATCTTCCCCTTTTTCGCATCGCCGAACAAAAAGACTGGGAAGGCTTCCTAGGCTTCCTCGTCGTCAACTAATGTTCTTCATATAAAAGGAGAACTTATGAAAGCGTTAGATCAGGCTGTAATTTCTAAAGATTGGAAGTCTGTTGTTCAACATTTTAGACCGCAGCAAATTGTAGATGTGTATCCTTATGAAAAAAGTATGCATGTCGTAGGTTGGTTGATGATTGCAGCTGTAGATGAATTGCTGGGAGAGGCTTTTTTTGCAGAAGAGGCTCGTAACTTTGCTGTAAATTTAATGATTGAGATACGCAAAAAATATTTGGATCAATGGCAAAAAGATTGGAAAAATGAAGCCTTTTTAGGAATCAGTTGCGCTTTAGTATATCGAGAAGAAGAGGCTTTTCAATATCTTAAAGCGGCTTATGAAGCTTTGCAAGATCCCCCACAATCTCTTATTCTTGCCTATATTAGCGCAGCTGAAAAAATTGAAGGGATTCTGAATAAGGAGAATCTTCTAGAATTAACAGAGGCAGCTGTTAAGAAAGGAGCAACTTATCAAGCGGCGTTGCAAATGGCTTTTTTATCAAATCAACTAGGTAATCGCGAAGAATCCAAATATTGGAAAGAGCGAGCTGAAGATGCAGAGACAAAGGAATATCATACTGCAGTAATTACACCGAATATTTTAAAAACAATATTTCCAGTTCAAAAAGGGGTAAGTAATGAATGTTAGTAAGCTTGTCACTTTTATGGTTTTTATAATGCTCCCGTTATGTCGAGATGTCAGAGCTGCAGAGGATGAAAAACTTTGTGGGTGGCTATCTAGAGCTCAGGTGCAGGTTAAGGATGACGGGGTGTATGTTAGTACAAACCAAGGTCTTATGAACGACTGCCAAGCTGCAATCCCATCCCTTTAGGGCTTAAGTTAAGCGGCCAATTCATCTAATAATCCTTACGGAGTCAGAAGAATTCCTCCTTCTTCAGAAGGAGGTTCTTTTAAACCCGGTTGGCTACTTATTTCATCCACTAGGCGGCTCTCTGACGGATGA
>CAZBHP010000214.1:0-2098 GCA_964491795.1 uncultured bacterium
TGATCGCGAAGTTCGGGGGTCGCGGAACGTGACCAAGTCCCAGTGGCCCCTCCAAATAAAAACCCCAGCATGTCTGGGTTTTTTATTTGGAGCGTCATTAGATCTCAGCCCGGGGCACCCGGTTTCAGAGTGGAGTGGTGAGACGAGCCAGTGGCTCCGCCAGCTGGCGAATCGCAAGGGAGACCGATAATCAAGCTGCGCTTAGAAGATGTGGCAACGGGCTCGCCTAAGATGGGTGAAGTCTAGACGGCTTACTTAGTAAAAGTTAATATCTTTTTACCGTTAAAAGATTAGATATTATTCACAAGAAGTTTCTTCTCTTTATGATCTAAAGTATAAATCTATGCTTGAAAGACTTGCAAAAATCTTATAAAAGGCGTATAACAAAGTTATTATGCAGATAAATTTTCCTAACAGATTGGTAAGTAGGGTGGAAATTTTGCGTCCCGGTATTGGAGCGCGCGGTGATGAAGCTCTTCAGGCTTTAAACGAAAAAGGCTACACTATCGGGCTTGGGTTGACCGAGTACTATGCTGGTGGAATCGGGGTAATGGGCTATCAGCCACGCATACGCGAATTTTGTCCTAAGGATTCTACGAGTGCAAGGTTTGAAACAATACCAAGTACTGAAAAGTGGATCCAGAAGGGTGGAGGCAGAGCGGTACTCCTATTACTAGAAGGTGGAGAGACAGGTAGACTGGCTGGTTATGGTTGGACAGGCTATGAACCTTGTGAGCAACTGCCAAATCATCCGATAACATCAGCCTATAGAATTGGGGAGAGGGACCAGAGGAAGGGTTTCGGTAAGCATTTTGTGCAGGTTGTTGTATCTGCCACAAACGCGATTTACGCTCCTGGAGTGGGTGTAGGATTGGAGACTTGGAGTAGAAATCATGCGGCTAAAATGTACCAAGATGTTGGTTTCGTATTGCTAAACAAGGGGCCAGAAGGAGAGCTCAGACCAACATTGGATCCACAAGCCATAGATGGCATGGTGCCTGACCAAAGACTTTATATGGGCTATCCAAGCGAGCTGCTAGCTGTATAGTATATAATCAACATTGAGCATGAACCTACAAAACGAAAAAGAACTATTTTTAGCTTTAGCACCAAAACTTCTTGAACTAGTAAATCGTGACCTGTCTAAAAACGTAATCTCCAAGAATAAAGGGCATATAACAGACGTTTCAACTCAGATAGATATTGCTTGTGAAGATTTGATAGTAGCAGAAATAAAAAAACAATTTCCTAAAGATCACATATTAGCAGAGGAAGGGTATAGTGGTACCGCGATAACTGATGAAAGGCTTTGGGTGATTGACCCAATTTGTGGTACGACAAATCTTTCCAGGGGAATGGAGATTTTTTGTAGCAACATCGCCCTAAGTGTAGATGGTGACGTTGTCGCGTCTTGTGTAGTTGATCATTGTTCGAAGACTTTCTATTGGTCGATCGGTAAGGGAATCTACAAAGAAAGAACCAAGTTTGAACCTACAAAGTTAGGTGCAGGCCTTCTGATTGATGTAGATTTTGGATCAATTGTTAGGATAAGCGAAAACGCAAAAGATGGCTATTTGGATGCTCTAAAACTACTTGCAGCAAGAGACGATACGATTTTGAGTTCTCTGAACACTTCGCTATCTAACTTGTACGTAGCCGGTGGCAGGATCGATGCAATGGTTTGTAGTTTTACCAACCCTTGGGATATTGCGGCAAGTGCTTTCTTGGTCGAGCAAGCAGGTGGATGTGTGACTGATATGAGTGGTGGTCAGTATAGCTTGAAGTCCAAAACATATATATTGGCTGGGTCAAAAGAAGTTCACCAGGTAATTTTAGAAGCAATCAAAAAAGTTAAATTATAGCTTTATTTTTTGCCATTTTTGGTACACATAGTATAGGCCGTTTTCAGTTTGAGTTTCAGATTGCACAGCCAACTCAAAATTAGCAGGAATTTCAGGGAAAAAGCGGTCGCAGTCAAAAACTGCTTTAATTTTTGTAATGTATATTTCGTCCGCATAGGGGAGCGCTAGTTCATAAATTTGCTGGCCGCCAATTACCCAAAGCTCTCCTCTGAAATCTTGAAGAAGTTCAGTCGGGT
>CAZBHP010000215.1:0-2055 GCA_964491795.1 uncultured bacterium
CTTAAATCCTGGTACAAATCCTCTCATCATTAACCCTTAGCTACTTCAGCCCCTTCATCTTTATTTTAGGGAGTTTGTTATGCCTCTGGGGAAATGCTTATCTTCTATTACTGATGGGGCGTTTCTTACAAGGAATTGGTATTGCAGCACCTGCCATTTTAAGCTTTGTGATCATTTCAGATCTTTATCCTTTGAAGAAACAACAATCTCTTTTTGCTGTTCTTAATGGGATTTATAATTTATCCGTAGGAGCAGCGCCTGTTTTGGGAAGTTACGTAAGTCTCTATTTCCATTGGCAAGGAAACTTTATAACTCTCTTAGGATTGGGTGTAGTTGTTTTCCTGTTAACTCTTTTCTTTGTACCCTCCCGCACTTCTTCTCAAGAACCAGAAAAACAAGATGCAAGCTATAAAGAAATTTTAACATCCAACTCTCTTCTGCTTCTAATTTCTCATATGGTTATCTTGTCCCTACCTTATTGGATTTTTGTAGGAATGTCCCCTCTTCTATATATGGAAGATTTGGGCGTGACCCTTTCTCAGTTTGGTTTTTATCAAGGCTCTCTCGCCTCTCTTTTTGCAATTGGCACCTTATTATCGGGAATAATCGTTAATCGATTTAGTCATAAAAAGATGCTCATTTATTCAAATTGCATCCTTGTATTCGGACTGATATGCCTTCTTTTCACAACCTATACTAATTCACGATCCCCGTTGCTCATTACGGCTTCAATGTTGCCCACGATTGTAGGACAAATTATCCCTGTTACTCTTTTATATCCCCTAATAGTTAATTTTTTGCCAAAAGCTAAAGCGAGAATCTCTGCTCTTCTTCAAGTAGGAAGGCTTATCTCTTGTGCGTTAAGCCTTCAGCTCATGGGATATTTGTATTCTGGGTCATTCCAAAGTATTGGTCTTATGATTTCTATTTTCGCAACCCTCACAATTGTGACATTATGGTTAGTGCTAACGAATATAAAATTGACATCTGTGACCAAAAATTCATGAAGAGCGTCGAAATCACAGAAAATTTAGTTAAAAAGCTTATAGAGGAGCAATTTCCCCCGTATGCTCATTTGTCTATTACTTCCGTTCCGGTACAGGGGTGGGATAATCGTACATTCCGCTTGGGGGAACAAATGCTTGTAAGACTTCCCAGTGCAGCCAAATATGAAAAACAAGTGAAAAAAGAACACAAATGGCTGCCAGAACTCGCCTCTTATTTGTCTCTCCCTATTCCAACACCTATTGCTATGGGTAACCCTTCAAAAAATTATCCTTGGAAATGGTCCATATACAAATGGTTAGAGGGCAAAAGCGCGAATTCTGTAGAAATGAATGAGGAAACTTTACAAAATATAGCAGCTCAACTCGCAGCTTTTTTGAATGAATTTCATCGATTTGCTCCTCCTAAAGCACCACCTCCCGGCCTTCATAATTGGTGGCGCGCCGCTCATACCTCTGTTTATGATGAGGACGCACGCACTCTTATAAAAAGCCTAAGTGCTTTGATTGATTCAAATAAGGCCCTAACTCTCTGGGAAAAAGCCATAAGTTCCAAGTGGGATAAAAAGCCGGTTTGGGTTCATGGAGATGTAGCAAGTGGTAATATTTTAGTGAAAAACAACAATCTCAGCGCCGTCATAGATTTTGGGTGTATGGGAGTTGGAGATCCTGCGTGTGATTTAACAATAGCCTGGACGTTTTTTAAAAATAAAAGCAGAGAGACTTTTAAAAAAACTATTGATCTGGATCCTGATACCTGGGCCAGAGCACGGGGCTGGGCTTTGTGGAAAGCGCTTTATGAACTTTCTGTGGTAGAAGATAAATCGAGTTCAGACGCCATGATACAAATACAGATTATTAAAAATGTTTTGGAAGAGGACCTAAAAGACACGGAAAAACTATGAAAACCTTCAATCTAGAAATCATCCCTGCAACTCTTACGGATTATCCCACCATCCAGAACATGGCACGCTTCTATCTTTATGATATATCCAAAGGGGCTGAAGTAGCTAAGACCTAAGAATAGGTGTATAAAGTAGCTACAAGATGT
>CAZBHP010000216.1:0-2005 GCA_964491795.1 uncultured bacterium
GAGAAGGAAACTGCAGTTTAAGATTGATTAGTTGACTTGATGGCTCTGAAAAATGGAAGTGATTTTTGGATCCCTTTTTAGTAAGATGTATCCACACAGTTTTTTGTAAGACTCGAAGGGATGGTTGTCCAAAAATCCATTTTTTACTACAAACCGATAGTTCTGTATGATATAAGAAGCTGCCTGAGAAATGTCTTTAGGAATCGATAAAGCAGAAGGAGAAGACCGGGAAGTCGAAGACATTAAATGTTCTTCAAATTATCGCTCTTCCTCGCTGAGATTACTTTTACTTGTCAAAACTTTAGGAATAATGGTGACAGTCTCATAGCGAGTATCGCTTATGTAGGTCAATGTTTTCTTCCTCCTTGCTGCCATTTCAAGAGCTAAAGTCGCTGCTTCCTTTTAAAAACAAAAAATCTTCTCTTCCTTGTTGACTTGAGAAACGGGTAGGTTCTGATACAGTCGATAGTGAGGAGCATACCCTTTATAGCAGTACCTCTCGGCATATTTTTAGATTTTTTTGGATTTGAGGAGTTTGCCTAAAATATCGGCAGGCCCTTTGCTCTGAATTGCTTTGTAAGTCATATTTTTGATATTCATGATGCTAATTAAATATATAAACTAAATCAGGGTTTATAAGTTCTATATAATTTCTTCTATGGACGGGTTCAAGGGTAAAGCAGATTGGAATTGCAGTTTAGGGAAGATCTTGAAGGAGGAGAGGAAGGGACAGCAAAGATACGATTTCTAAACAACAGGTCTCCGGCAGAATATCCTGCGGAAATAATACAGCAACCCATCCTTTGCTCAAAACTGTTTCAGCAAAGACTTCGCACCCAAAATGAGCTTCATTTGACTCTCGTGATCTATATCTACTCATCTACATCATTTGTACGGTTGAAAGAATTTCCTGCCATTAACGGAAAAGTCTTCTTTGCCTGCCTTCTCTGAAGAACAACAGATGGATACTTGATTGAAACAATCTTTGAAATCACTGCATGATGACCGAGGCGATGATCAGCGTGGTGTCATCAACTTTGCCAATCTTTGGGACGTCCTTATGCCCTTGCTCCTTGGCCTTCAGGTAAAAGGGAGACTCAAATTCGGTCAAATTGGCCATCTCCTTGGTTCGCTTCACTAATGCCTTTGCAGATTGGATGAAGTTGTTGGAAGTAAAAATCTACTTTTGCACATCGGAAGGAGTCAAATTATCCCAAAGACCATCAGAAGCAAGCACAATCACCTTGCTCTGGAGTTGTTGCCAGGTAAACTCATGGTAGGCGCCTTTGAATACATCTGAAACGACCTGCTCTCCGTCCGAGTCCGACTCGTTACCTAAAATGTTCTGCGTCCCTCCGTAGACCTGAAAAGGGACATTAAAGGACCTTTGCTGTTCTTGAGCCATGAAGAAAGTGCCTTCTTTTGAAAAGATGCCATAAACGGAGTCTCCGATGTGATAGCTCCTGAGAGTTCCTGTTTGAGGGTGGAGAGTGAGGATTGAGAGGGTAGCTGAGCCCTTCTCATCGTTTTGCTGAACAGCCCGAATCGCTAGTTCTTCAGGATGCTCAATGAAATACAATTACTTTTCATTGTGAATGAGTTCCTTGATCGAGTCAACTAAACGTCTGGCATAGACCCCTGAGTCTATCCCCATCTTGGCCCACCCTCCCACTCCGTCTGCTATTAGGATGATGTTTCTCGAAACGAAAAGAGCGTCTTCTCCCCCCTTCCATACTTTGTGCGGGTGGGGAGCTGAGGCAAACGCCAGCTTGAACTGATAACTTTTTTTTGCAGGTTCCACCAGATCGAAAGGGAATATCTTCTTTCTGCTATCCTTGTTGTTGGCCATTGAGAAACTTGAGGCGGTCTGTTTAAAAATTATATGATTTCTATGGTGGCCTATCTGAAACTTTGGAAAGATAAAAAAATTAAAGAATATTACTCTGATGAATCGATCACAATAACTGTACTTTGGTCTTTATCATTTTGTTTATATTCGCATCTT
>CAZBHP010000217.1:0-1990 GCA_964491795.1 uncultured bacterium
GCTTTAATCTGAATTGAAAAGCTTTGAGCACAACCATGTGAAGATGATACAGTGGTTTTTTGAATTTATCAACAAAATGCTTTATATTGAGCAATCTTTAGAGGGACTTGCAAAAATAAAGCGGCTGATTACGGGGGTATTTTTTTTTCGAGGGGATTGTTTCATGATATCGGCTTCCCCATTTTCAAATGCTAAAGGGATAGAGAGCGCTACTGCAACAATGAGATTTACCCAGAGGATCTGAATAGGAGAAAGGGGATAGAGGAGAACCCCTTGGTCAAAAGGGAAAAAGAGAACAGCGCATAAGATGACAAGAGCTTGCGCAAGGCTCGTTGGTAAGACAAAAGCAAGGGATTTAATCAGGTTACTATAGACGCGTCTTCCCTCTTCGACAGCCGACTCAATACTTGCAAAATTATCATCTGCTAAAATCATATCAGAGGCATCTTTTGCAACTGCAGTCCCTTTGATGCCCATAGCAACTCCAATGTCTGCACGTTTCAATGCTGCGGCATCATTTACCCCATCGCCAGTCATAGCAACTACGTGTCCTAGATCTTGTAAAACAGATACTAATTTTAGTTTATGTTCAGGGGCCACCCTAGCAAAAACCTGTCCGCCTTCTGCAGCTCTCTTCCATTCCTCGTTGTTAAACTGGTTTAAATCTTTGCCTGTAAATACTTTTCCGTGATCTAAGATGCCAAGTTCTTTAGCAATTGCTTCTGCAGTGAGGGGGTGATCACCTGTGACCATTTTCACATGAATACCAGCTTCATGACAACGCTCTAAAGCTTTGTATACCTCAGGACGAGGAGGATCGATCATTCCTAAAAGACCAAGGAGTGTAAATCCTCCCCGTAAATCCTCAATGGATAGTTTATCCCCCTTTTTTTCAGCGATGGCTAAAATGCGCATCCCTTCTCTTGCCATTGTCTCTGTGGGAGGGGTAAGTTCTTGGGGAATACAAAGACTTAAGATCTCCTCTGGCGCACCCTTTACAATTAAGAAAGAGCCTTCCTCAGAAGAGGCATGTAAAGTAGCCATCAGTCGAAGCTCTGAAGAAAAGGGAATGACATCTTTCCTTTTCCACTTTTGGCGAAGATGGTCTTCTTTGATCCCAATTTTTTTCGCTGCAGCAACAAGGGCAATTTCTGTTGGATCTCCAATATCGAGAGTCGCATCGCTACAAAGAACAGCTCTTTCTAGAAGTTTTTGTATCTCTTCTCCCTGATTAGACAAAGTCCATACCTTTTGCACAGTCATTTCATTTTGGGTAAGTGTCCCTGTCTTATCTGTGCAGATAATTGTAGTGCTTCCTAAAGCCTCCACTGCAGGTAACTGGCGTATAATGGCTTTTTTTTGAGCCATCCGAAGCATTCCAATGGAAGAGGCGATGGTGATAATTGCTGGAAGACCTTCGGGAATGGCAGCCACAGCCAAAGCAATAGCGGCAGAGATTGCATTAAAAACGGTATTACCTCGAAGGAAACCGATCACAAAAAGGGATAAGCTAATTAGAAGAACGCCTACCGTTATCCCCTTGGCTATCTTTTTAATCGTTCGAGATAAAGGGGTCTCTAAAACCGTCACCTCTTCTATCATTTTTGAAATTTTACCAAGCTCGGTTTCAAGTCCTGTGTTTACCACGATTCCAAGTCCTGTGCCAGCAGTAACGTATGTGCCGCTAAAAGCCATAGAAAGTCTTTCAGCAAGAACGGTATCTAGAGGAAGAGGGAGGGTTTCTTTGAAAGTTGCAAAAGACTCACCCGTTAGAGGGGACTCATCACACTTAAAGCTGTTTACAGAGAAAAGGCGCAAGTCTGCGGAAATATGATCCCCTGCTTGTAGAGAGATGACATCTCCCGGAACAACTTCAGAAGAGGGAATTTCTATTCTCTTATTCTCTCTGATCACGGTGGTTTTTAGAGGCACCATGGCTCTTAGAGACCGGATCACTCTATAGGCTCTATACTCCTGAATAAAACCGATA
>CAZBHP010000218.1:0-1983 GCA_964491795.1 uncultured bacterium
TCGAACAGCCGACCTCCACGATGTCAACGTGGCGCTCTAACCAACTGAGCTAATATCCCAAAAAATAAGCATCTAGTGTATACTAGAAACCCTATTCGTATCCAGAAAAAAGTAAATAATGAATCATATTAAAAGAGCCCACCTTCTTTGGCAAGAAACTCTTCAAAAAGGGATGCATGTAATTGACGCCACAGCAGGCAATGGTCATGACACTTTGGCCCTCGCAAAATTTGTTTTAACGCCCACTACAGGCTTTGTTTGGGCCCTCGATATTCAAGAAACAGCCTTACAAAAAACTGCCCTTCTCCTTCAAAATAACCTCCCAAAAGAAATTTATGAGCGCGTTCGCCTTCTAGAACAATCCCATGAGACCTTTCCTCAAGACCTGCCTCCCATCGATCTAATCGTTTATAATTTGGGCTACCTTCCAGGCGGTGATCATGAGATTACTACCAAAGCCTCCAGCACCGTTGAAAGTTTAAAAAATGCTTTACACCTCCTTTCCCCCAAGGGTCAAATTTCTCTTACTATGTATCCAGGCCACCCCGAGGGGCTCATCGAGAAAAATGTTTTAACGAATTTCTTATCAGAGATTTCTTTAAAATATAAAATAGATACTCATATCTCGTATAATTCCCCTCGTTCCCCTATCTTTGTCTCGATTGCTAAACCCTCCGTTTAGCCCTATCTCCCAACCCTTGTCCACATTGACTTTTAACCTTTTTCTAGATTATAATTAACATGGGTGTTAAATAGAGAAAAGGTCCATGGCGTCTTCTAGGAATTTTATGCAATATAAGCTCTTTTCTCCCGCCGGCCACCTAGAAGATATAGAAAAATTTTTAACGACACATGCTATCCCCGAATCTACCGAGTTAGACACCATCCTCAAACAGCTATTTAAAATTAAGCAATCCGTAGGAAAGGCCCTTAAATCCCACGATAAAACTTTCTCTACCCATTTTACTGAACAGAAAGAACTCGTTAAAAAGCTCGCAGGACGCTGTCAGAAATTACAAGAAAGACGAAGTGTGATTAATTTAGCAGAAGAAGCCGAAGAGCTAGCCAACACCTCCCCTCTTAAAAGCCCTGATGAAATTGCTCTCAAAGCTCAAGATTTACAAAACCGAATTGAGAGGTTTTTAGAACGTCACCGCCCTTCACGCAACAACGCCAAATTTATCCGCTTTGCAAAAGCCTGTATTGAAAAGGCGAAAAAACATGAGCCTGTCTTGACCAGTAAATCTCCTAAGCAAGTCTCTCTTGAACTTGCGCGTAAAAATGTTAGAGGCCCCGTATCAGTTGAAATCGCAGAGTCTCTCTACGAATTATCATCTCTTCTGTATCAAGAAAAAACAGAAGAATTCTTAAGCTATTTCTCTCAGGGCTTTTCATTAGACACCCAAAAAGAGCTCCACTACCACATTTCTGTGTGTAGCGGTCATGTAAACAAGCTCTCTAAAAAAGAAGAGCGAATGAAAGTGATTCAAGGAATTTTGGGCTACGCTCATCTTTTAGCTGACTACTATATGGACAACACTCCTTATCCAACGATTGTAGAGATTAACCGGATGTTCCAAGAGCTTGACTTAGTCAATCAACAAGAACAAGAGGATCTACGGAGCCAATAAAGCCAAAGTGCTCCTTCCACTCTTTCATAATAAAAAAAGAGCCTGTAATCACCACAAGGTGACCATTTCTCTTAGCTTTCTCTAAAAAGATCTCAAAGTCGTCTTCTGCTTCAGGAAAATAAGCCCTCATTTCATCTGAGGGTAAAAGGCGTGGATGCTCACTTCTATCTAAATAAACACTCTTAACTCTCTCTTTTAAAAATGAGGCGATAGTGGCGATGTCTTTACTTCTACTCATCCCAAAAATTAACGAGATTTCTCTATGAGGAAAGATTCGTTCTAGCCTCCAAAAAAGCTTACCAATCCCGTCCTCATTATGTGCTACGTCGAAAAGAAGGGTGACATCTTGCAT
>CAZBHP010000219.1:0-1972 GCA_964491795.1 uncultured bacterium
GAGTTTGCACATTTGAATACTTCTAAAATAATTAGGGTGTGTGGGTTTTTTTCAAAAATTGCTTTCTTTTTTTTGTATGTTGGGTGTGGTGTGTTGAGGGAACCGTAGGTGCTCTCTCCACTTCCTCCAAGACGCTTTAAGCGCTCTTGGAGGTTATATCCAAGAAGTTGTCCTTATTATACCGCTTAGATAAGCAGTTTATCGATGCTTAAGATTTTTTTAGATGTGGGACAAAAGAAAAGTTGGATGACGTGGAATGTTTTATGTGGGAGGGATGCTCCGCATATCCCTCCCACACCCACCAGTTGGGCAAGATCTGACTTCGACAAATCAAATATCACTCGGGTTAAAAGAACCTCCTTCTAAAGAAGGAGGAATTCTTCTTACTCCGCAAGGATTATTGCATGAATTTGCCGCTTCATCTACCCCTGACGGGGCAGAATTACAGCTTGGCAGTCGTTTCGCGTTTGGAAGACAGCCTCACCTCCTATCGGCCTCTTCGAGCTCGCGATATTTGATTTCTCTTTGCCATATCTTGCCATTGGCTGCCCCCTTCGGGGACAGAATTAACGAAAGGGCGGCAACTTCGTTGTCGGCTCGACTTTGAACATTTCCATATTGGCTTTTAAGAAAGAATAAAAGAAATTAAACGCAAAGACGCTAAGGCTCAAAGAAGAGCATAAATAGAAGAACCTTTTCTGAAGAATCCCTCCTAACCTGAGTTTTGGGTTTCTACTGTTTCTTTGCGGCTTAGCGTCTTTGCGTTTAATCTATATTTATGAAAAGATCTTGAAATGTCCAAAGTCGAGAATAAGCTTAAGGTAAAAAGCGATTTATCGAACCGAGATCTTGCCCAATCGGGAGTGCAGAGGGCTATGCGGGGACCGCAGCCCTTTGCATTAAAAAACTCTTCTCATATTAGTTGGGTGCCGTTAGCAGAAGAGACCGTCTATAAAAAGAAAAGCATTCTTTCTACACCTGGACTTTTTTGAGCTTTTTCCAGCCTTGGTAGAGGAAGAGGAGCGAGACTGCGAGATAGACCATCCAGTAGCGGCTTTTCCATTCTAGGACAAGCCTTCCGTGGTGGGAGAAAAAGAAAAGGACCCAGGCTAAGGTGAAGAGCTGCCCGCCGAGAGAGAGGAGAAGGAGAGAACCAAGCCCTTCTTCTTTGAGATTTTCTGCTGTATCCAAGTTTTCTTCTTTGGCTTCGCGAGAATTAAATTTTTCTTCTTCACGAGTGTAAATCTGGGTTGGAATTTCTGGTTCGGAAACAGGAGCTGCTCCCCGCTTATGGGGAGAATACGGAGGATCATAAAGTGAGGCAAGACTCTCTTCGTTGTGATAGATCGGTTTTGCCTTGCGCGTTTTTACAAGCGAAGAGCCGCAGTAGGTGCAGTCGGTTGCATCTATGGCAATATTGCCCTCACAAAAAGGGCACATCTTTACTTTTTCAGTCGTCTCTGGCATCTATAATGGTTCCTTACCACATGTTAACGATTTTTGCAATTTCCTCCAATCCTCGAATCATGTTATCGTGGAGAATATGAAGTATGACATCGTTTTTATTGGTGGCGGACCAGGCGGGTACGTCGGCGCTATCCGGGCTGCAAGGCTTGGTCTTAAAGTGGCACTTGTGGAAAAAGAAAAAGTTGGAGGGACATGTCTTATCCGTGGCTGCATCCCTACAAAAACCCTTGTAACTCACGCAGCAGTTGTAGACACAATAAAAAGAGCCAAAGAGTTTGGCGTTACAGTTGACCATTTTACAATCAACTATAATGCGATGAAAGAACGTAAAGACTCAGTTGTCAAATCGCTCTGCCAGGGGGTAACTTTTCTTGTCAAAAGTCACGGTGTTGATCTGATTGAAGGAGAAGCCTCTTTTCTCTCTCCTAAAGAGATCAAAGTTCTGGGGAAACAAAATGTCTCCATAGAAGCCGAATCGATTGTAATCGCTACGGGGTCAAGTGCT
>CAZBHP010000220.1:0-1969 GCA_964491795.1 uncultured bacterium
TCATTTTTTTCGCACACTTTATGAGCTTTACGTAAAAGCTCTGCATATTTTTGATTGTCGTGGAGAAGAATTTCGATCATTTTGTGAGCCTCCACAAACTCTTTCTCATCGTCTTTGATCGTCTGTAAACTGGCGATGTGGCCGATAGAGCGGATCGTAGTTCCGCCCAGTTTTCGGGCCCTCTCTGCCAAAGGGTCGACCATGGCAAATATTTGCTCTGCCTGCTCATCAAAAAGGAGGTGGTAATCCCGAAAATGACTTCCCGACACATGCCAGTGGAAGCTTTTCACTTTAACATAAAGGGCTAAAGCATCTGCTACCAAAGGATTAAGGGCAGCTGTAATTTCTAAGCACCCTTTGTGATCAATGCCACTTGGGGTTGCAAGCTCTTTTGGTATCTTGTTGTCCATATCTACCTATCCATATCTACCTAGACCCTAGTAGGAAGAATAGGTCTTGGCAAACAAATAATAGAATTAGGAGCCTAAGACAAAAATATAGACAGTTAAGATCTTGATAATCAATTAAATATAATAATTATATTTTAATGTATTATAGATTGTTTAAGTTGAGGTAATAGTAAGAACAAGATAAAATAGTGCCCATCCAAGCTTATAGGGTTTCAATGGAAAGAGGGTTTTCAGAGCAAGAACAGACGGTAAGAAAGTGGTGGCTTAGAGTTTTTATTTGTCAGACAATTTTTTCTTTTATCTCTTATTCTTACCACCTCCTAGATTCCATGCCAACCCTATGGGAGTCTACAACATCGTTAATGACCCTTATCTTCGCGATAGGAGCTCTGGTATCAGGGTGGGGCTATTGGATCTATTACTCTGCCTATAAAAAACGGGGCACCCGCATTTTGACCTTT
The DNA here is from genome assembly GCA_964491795.1 of uncultured bacterium. Taxonomy (GTDB): domain Bacteria; phylum Chlamydiota; class Chlamydiia; order Chlamydiales; family 2-12-FULL-49-11; genus JAFEGE01. The sequence continues at coordinate 872 of CAZBHP010000220.1, forward strand.
CTAATCGCCCTTGCCTGGGTTCTCTTTATTGTCGTGGGGATCAAGACTTTGATTACCACTGTCTTTCTTCTGATGGAGAAAGGGGGACCCTCATTTACCCTCCCTTCCGCCTCTGTAATGGGTGGTTATTTACTTACCGTTACCGGCTGGATCATCGGCTTCCCCTACTATCTTCTAAACGTGCGCCTACGTAAGGTCAATAGACTCCACCAAAAAATCCAATCTCAAATCGCTGAATCCATCCAGTAAAACCAGTTGCTTTTACCAAGAAAATCTCCTATGATTCTCCTTCTTTTATTTAGGAGTTATTATGTCTAGACCCGAGTATGAAACAGAGTGCGCTATCGCTGCTATGAGATGGTACGGTTGGGGCTCACCTATTGGCCTTTCAATCTTTTTTATCACCCTTTCTGGCTGCGCTTTATTGATTCGCCTAGCTTTTTGCGGTTAGGGTTTAACAGGCTTTTACTATGGATCGGGTTCTTTCAGTTGTTTCTCAAGGTATGCGCATGTCCCTATATCCAGCAGCACGGGCTTGTTATGCCTTGAGTAGCCAAGACTCTAAAATAGGTGCTCTAGCTAGAGGTCTTTTTTATGCTCTTGCAGGTATGGTTGCACTACGATACCTGGGAACCATTCTAACCACTGGGGCTGGAGAACCAAGACGATTGATACTCCTAAGCCTCGGGCTTCTAGCTCTTGCAACTGTCGGAGTTGGTTCATCTGCCTATGAGTTTAGCACCTGTGGAAATACACCCTTTGTAAATGATGTTGATCCTCCTTTTGCTCTACAAGTAACTGGCTGCTCGGACCCCGTCGGATTAATGGAGCCCTTTCTAAACTGCACACGTACCACTAGCCTCTTTAGGGATATTCTGGGCGCTGGCCCTTTCACGATCTCTTGCGATCTACCTGCCTCCATGCCTGTAACGCACACAAATGTTCAGGCTAGAGTCTCTTATATAGCATCTGAATTTGAGCGTGACAGTCTCCTTTTTTCTTTTATGTCTCTTAGAAACGGAGAATCTTTTTTAGATCTTCTACATGGTATGTGCAACTACGAACCGATGTCTTACGCAAAAGCGGCTCTTTCTCAAG
>CAZBHP010000221.1:0-1959 GCA_964491795.1 uncultured bacterium
TTAAATCCTGGTACAAATCCTCTCATCATTAACCCTTAGCTACTTCAGCCCCTTTTTCTATCAATTGGATTTTATCAGGCGCGCAGTTATTTAGAACACAAAAACCGAATGTACCATTTATACATTTGGTGAGTTATTTCGTTGTGGTTGATGTTCTAAAACAAAAAATACTTCTAGGGAAGCATAAGTCAGCCGGACTTTGGCTGCCTTCCGGGGGACATGTTGAGCCTGACGAATATCCTGTGGATACGGTAAAGAGAGAGTGCCAAGAAGAATTGAATTTCGAACCTATCTTTTTATCATTTAAGCCTTTTTTTATTACTATGTCTCATATTAACGAAAGAGGGATTTTTCATAAGGATGTCCCGTTGTGGTATGTGTTAAATAAAGATAGCAATGACCATATTTCTTTTTGTAAGGATGAGTATGATAGCGTCAAGTGGTTTAGCATAGACCATCTACCGCGCCTTAATCAATGTGATCCAAACATGGAAAGGTTCAGAGATAAACTGCTGCTCAATATATCACACTGGATCTAGCGATATCCGTGAAACGCCTCTTAAAGCTCTTCTTTTTTGGATACAAAAGGAGAATTTTCTTAAAAAAGGCAAGTGCTCTTAGCAAGACTGTTAGCAATGGGCGTCGGACGATGGTGCCGGATGACGGACTCGAACCGCCGACCCTCTGATTACAAATCAGTAGCTCTACCAACTGAGCTAATCCGGCCTAGAGCCTTTTATATACATATTTTTCCGCGCCCCGCCAAGCGGTTTTTTTAGATGGATGCGCTTAAAAAAGGTTAAAATAAAAGATCAAAGTTCATGGTCGCCAAAGTCTGAGTTTGAGACTCTAGCCACTCTTTCTTTGGATTTGTGAGGAGCCCCTTTAGTTCCAAGAAGTCGATGCACCTTTGGATCGATGCACCATGGCTTATAAGGATTGGCACTGATGTGCGGGGGTGGTCGGCATTTCGTAGGCACGCGGAAAGAGGTTGCTCGCCTTCATCATCTGGTTTGTTAACATTGGCGCCTGCTTCCAATAAAACCCTGGCCACCTCTGGATAGTCAAAATCGCAAGTGCTGAGCAGAAGTGGACTCTGCCACTTATCATTCCGAACATTAATATCTGAGCTTTTCGCAATGAGGAGGCCCAGAATATGGGCGTCTCCTATAAAACTGGCATCATGCAGAGACGTGTCCCCATCCGGACCAGCCACGTTGGGGTTAGCTCCCTTCTCAAGAAGGAATTTAACGCTCTCCGTTCTCGAACTGCCTGCTGCATGCTGTAGGGCGGTTTTGGGAGGATTCCCATAGAGGGCGTCTATGACGTGTCCATTTTGTAGGCATTGCTCCATGGCCTGCGTGTCTTGATTGCAGCAGGCTTCCTGCATTCCAGAGCTTGCTTTTTGAAAACATAAGAGTATCCCTAGAAATAGAAAAACTCCTGCTGTAAGTTTGAACGGTTTCAATTTATTGCCTCATCAACTAAAAAAGCTTCGTAATATCCCATATAATAAGAATTCCATAAAAAACAAGACCCCCCTGACAGCTTCCTACAGGGGCTTGAGCAGATCTAAAAACCCTGATCACCAGAACCTACAGAAGCCTTTTATTTTAAACCAGCTTCAGATTTTCTTGCGCCTGAAGCTGTTTATTGGGATTGCTCTTTTCTATTTTCTCAAGATTGTGTATAAAGATCCTTCTTAGCTGAGAAAGGAAGTGAATTTTTTGCAAGTCAGTGTTAATGACAACAATGTAGAACAGGCCATCCGCGTACTGAAGAAGAAGCTTCAACGCGAAGGCGTCTTTCGAGAGATGAAAGAACGTCGGAACTCTGAAAAACCCTCTGCCAAGAAAGCCAGAGAGAAAGCAGAGGCGGCGCGTAGGTTCCGCAAAGTATTAAGGAAGAAAGCGGAGCGGGAGGGATTTTAAGCTCTGGTAGTTGGAGTTCTGGGTTAAG
>CAZBHP010000222.1:0-1932 GCA_964491795.1 uncultured bacterium
TCTTAATTGGTTCGCTCAGTGCTAAGGGCGAATAAGTAGCCAACCGGGTTTAAAGTTAGTTTTGTCCCTGTAACAAAGTGGAAGGGACAACCCGAGGCGAGATATCGGAAAGAGAAATCGCTTTTTATCGCGAGGAGTCTGTATTTCCTACGCGACGAGCGAACGTAAGCCTAGGCTTTGCCGTAGGCTTAGGGTGAAAAGCGATTTCTCGAACCGAGATTCCGCCCAATAGGAGGGTGTGGGAGGGATATGCGGAGCATCCCTTCCACATAAATCGGTATCTTATAGATTGTCTTTAGAAAATAAATAGGCTCTAAAAATTTCTCATATCCTAAGTTGCGCAGCCGCTGTCGCGGCTGCGTAGTAAATTATAGGATTCTATAAGGATTAATCCCAGCCTTCGGCGGGGGCTTCGGGGAGGTGGTGGGAAGCTTTGCGGTGGTAGAGGGTAAAGACGAGGGCGAAGACGGCGATGAGCGTGAAGGCGATGAGAAGGTGGAGGTGGGAAAAACTTTGTATTTGAGATGTTTCTAAGAAGGTTTCTAAATTGTGCGGAATCGATTTGGTTGTAAAAGACTCCCAAAGAGCGTTTGTGGAATAGCGAGTATTGCCATTTGCTTCTACAAGGCTTTTAAAAGAACGCCAGCCCAGGAAGTGTTCCAATGAGCTAATGATTGCAACCCCTAGAGTAGCGGAGAGAGCACGAATGGTTGCAAGAATGCCGAAGGCAGAGCCTGCTTTTGTTTGAGGAATAACTCCCATCGCAGAAGAGTATGAAGGGGTGAAGATGAGGGGGACCCCTGTACTGAAAGCAATAAATCCTAAAACAAGCACAGCTAAAGAGCTTTTTACAAAAAAGGCCAACCAGAAAAAAGAGTAGATGAGAAGGGTAAAACCAAGAGCAAGAGGCAGTTTTGGACCCTGACGATCTGCAAGCCATCCTCCCACTAGGGACATAAAGAGGATAGGGATTGAGGTGAAAAAAAAGATCGTACCGCTCTCAGTTGGGCTCCAACCTAAGGCATCTTGTACGAAAACTGCTCGGTAGACGGTGATCATTAAAACAAATTGTGTTGCAAAGACACTGATACTGACAGCTCTGTAAATGGGGTGTCGAAATAAAGAAAAATCAATAAAAGGGTGTTTTGATCTTCTCTCTTGTAAGATCAATAAAAATGAGCTTACTAAACTAATCAGAGCCAAAATAGCTGTTCTTAAGGAGAAAAACTCTCCATCGCTTGTTTGCATGATCAACATGACAAGAGAACTTGCACCGACAGCAAAATAAGAGAGACTCAAAAGATCTATCTTTCCTCTGCCGGTAGGGGAAGGGGGTAGAAAAAAATACACTAGAATTATCCCTACAACTGCGAGGGGAAGATTAATCCAAAAAATCCATCTCCAAGAGAAGGCTTGAGTCAGGTAGCCGCCAATAAAAGGGGCAAAAATCAAAAATAGAGAGCTCACACTTATGTTTATCCCCATAGCTTTTCCCCTCTCAGATTGAGAGAAAAGAGACATGATCAGGGGAGCGGAGGCTGGAATAAGAAGAGCTGCACCTACTCCTTGTAGAGCTCGGGCTGCGATTAACCAAGAAATAGTGGCGCTCATTCCACAGAGCGCGGATGAGAGAGCAAAAATAGAGATTCCCCATAAGAAAGATTTACGGTAGCCAACCCGATCTCCCCATTTTCCGCCGGCTAAAAGAAAAACTGCAGATACTAAAAGATAGGAGTTAATACACCACCACAACTCGTTATGGGTGGCGTTTAAATGCTTCTGGATCGTAGGAAGTGCTACAGGCAAAACTGCTTGATCGGTAAATACCATTGCAATTGCGGGGATAAGCGCTAGTAGGCCTAACCATTTACGAGTTTTCTTTGTCATTTCTATATAAACTTATTTGTTTTACACAATCTCTCTTTATTTTAT
>CAZBHP010000223.1:0-1923 GCA_964491795.1 uncultured bacterium
GTGCTTCAACAGGGCGATCTTGTGGACCTGTTTTAGTCATCTCAATTTTTTCAACTACATCATATCCTTTGGTCACTTCTCCAAAAATGGTATGTTTTTGGTTTAACCAAGGAGTTGGTGCAGATGTAATAAAGAACTGGCTACCATTTGTATTAGGGCCTCTATTAGCCATAGCAAGTAAGCCTTTACGGTCAAACTTCACATTCGGTGAATATTCGTCTGCAAAAGATTTTCCCCAGATAGATTCTCCACCAGTACCGTTTCCGTTTGGATCTCCCCCTTGGATCATGAAGTTTTTGATCACTCTATGGAAAACAGTCCCTTCATAATAGTGCTTTTCAACCAAAGTTACAAAATTTTCACATGCTTTAGGAGCAACATCAGGATATAGTGTGATTTCAAAAGATCCTTGAGTTGTTTCAAAGACAACGACAGTATTTGTTTTTGCTTTCATCGGGTTAGTCTCTCCTGCGTAAGTTAGATTTAAAGGTAATAATAGTGTGAGGCATAAAGCCTTTATCCATCGAAAAAACATCTATTTTCCTCCTGGTTGTTTTGACTATTGTACGCTATGAGTGAAAAATTTAGATAGAAGATTTTTTTAACATATTGATCTTGTGTGTGTTAAGTATTTATTGAGGTTAATTGTTAACTATTTAGACTTGAAAAGGAGAGGAAAAGACCATGTTCACCCATTTGGATAAGCTCTACTGGAAGAAAGAGAAGATTTCTAAAGGAGATCTTATCGCCTACTACGAGGCTATAGCGCCCTATATTTTGCCTTATCTCAAAAATCGGCCTATCGTTTTACACCGTTTCCCAAACGGGACAAGCGGAGAAGATTTTTTTCAAAAAGAGAGTGGAAAATCCCATCCAACTTTTATTAAAACTGTGGTGGTTAAACACGCAACCAAAGAAATTTCTTATTTCCTCATACAAAACCTCAAAAGTCTTCTCTATGTCGCAAACTTAGGTTCTATTGAGCTGCATCTTTTTCACGCCCGGATAAAAAATTTAAATAAACCCGATTATTTAGTGTGTGATCTTGACCCGGTCGATATTTCTTTTGATATCGTTGTGGATACTGCGCAAACGTTTAGAGAAATTTGTGAAGAGTGTGGTGTTCACTGCTATTGTAAAACATCAGGAGGCAGGGGGCTTCATATCTACATTCCTTTACAAGGTCAGTATGAATATTCTGTTGTAAAAGAGTGTGCAACCCTTTTAGCTAAAACTTTGCATCAAAAGCTACCAAAATACACCTCTCTTGAGCGTAGCCCTCTTAAACGGAAAAAGAGAATCTATATAGACATGCTCCAAAATCAGAAAATGCAAACCATCGTTGCCCCTTACTCGGTGAGGGGATATCCTGGAGCCACAGTTGCCACACCCTTAGATTGGAAAGAAGTCAAGTATGGGCTCAATTCCAAAGAATTTACCTTGCATACGGTTTTAAAACGTGTGCAAAAAAAGGGGGATCTCTTTAGAGGTCTTCTGAAGAAAAAGACGAATTTACCAAAACTTATTAACAAATTGAGGAGACAATATGATTGATATTCACTATATGGTTTACCCTTTGTTCTCGCTTCTTGCGGGGATTCTTATCTTAATTTTCCCAGCCATACTTAACTATGTCGTAGCCTTCTATCTCATCATAGTCGGTATCCTCGGCATCCTCGGCAGAGCCGTATAACCTCCAATGCCTTAGGCTTATGTTATGCAACCGCATAACATAAGCTTAATAGTTTTTAGGGTTTTTATAGGTCATTCGTTTTACAAACTTATCAAAGAAGAGTTTGTTCAATGCAAAGGGCTGCGGTCCCCGCATAGCCCTCTGCACTCCCGATTGGGCGGAATCTCGGTTCGATAAATCAAATATCACTTCGGGCTCGCGTCTGAAAGACAGCCTCGCCGCTAGAAAAG
>CAZBHP010000224.1:0-1902 GCA_964491795.1 uncultured bacterium
TAGCAAGAGAACACGCCTTCATCACTATCCATGCTTAAATCACTACTTGAGAAGCACAATCTTACTGATTGTGCTTCTCAAGTAGTGAGCCAGGCTACATGACAAAAAAAGGAGAGGAGTCTATGACACTAGAAGAAATTATCCAAGAGCATCTGATTAATGGACGCATCGTAGAAAAGTATCCCCTTGCCACTTCTAAAAGTATTGCTAATTTTTCCGATGGATGTGGCTTAACACCTGCCCCGAAAACGGAATCTTAGGTGAAATCGTAACACAAATCATTACAAATACCTCTGTTCCATGGGCCTCTACCGGTATATTTTGGAGTGGGAAAAAAAGCTTATCATGTCGCACTTGAATATTGCGCACAAACTGATCGTCTTCTAGAAGGCAATAGAAAGGCTCTTCCCCGTCTAAAGGAAGCTCTTTTCGTATTTCATTGGCATTTTGAGGCATCCGTAAGCCATCTAAAAGCACTTTTAAGAGGTTATCAATATCTCCGGTTGGATAGTTATATCTGCAACACGGCTCCATATGACTTAAAATCGTAAGGTCAAGATCTACAACTTTTTGACATTGTTTAGTCACTAAAGGCAAAAACTTAAACTCACCGACTTCCCTAAGCTTTGTTCTAGAAAACCCCACTTCATCGGTAACGCTATGGTTCTCTAAATAAGTATGAACCTTTCTTAACTGCATTAAAAAGTTTCTCCGATACTCAAACTTCTGTTTGGTATGTCCTCTAGTAGAAACCTTTCCTTGATACTTGAGATAAAACTGCATTTTTTATTATTAAAATTATTTATTTATATAATAGCAAAATGCGACTTTATTTTAGTTACAGAATTACAATGCCCTTTAATTGTTAATTATTTAGAAAGCGCAATCGAAAAAGAGAGAGCTTAAACTTTTTAACCCAGAAGAAATTGGTAAGCAAAAGCTCCAATCAGGCCTCCTACCAAAGGCCCTACTAAAGGAACCCAAGCATATTGCCAATCGGAATCTTCAAAAGAATAGAGAAGAGAATGAGCAAGGCGTGGAGCTAAATCTCTTGCTGGGTTGATTGCATAACCTGTTGGTCCGCCAAGAGAAATACCTATCCCAAATACGGCAAGACCAATCAAGATAGGGGCAAATCCCCCAACCAATCCATTATTAGAGTTGATAATCCCTAATACGGACAAAAGAAGAGCAAAAGTTGCAATCACCTCTGAAAGAAAATTCCATAGAGGGTGTCTAATCGCAGGCTCTGTGCAAAAAGTCAGCCGTCTCAAACCGAGCTCCCTTTCCAACTGATAGTGAGGATAATACAGCAAATAGACGGCAAGAGCCCCTAGAAAACCACCTACAAACTGTCCCACTAAATAAAAAGGAACATCTCCCCATGCAATCTTACCAATCGCTGCAAATGAAATCGTTACCGCTGGATTAATGTGCGCATCGCTTATCCACCCGCACACGTAAGCTGCAACCGCAACAGCTACTCCCCAACCGGTTGCAATCACAATCCATCCGCCATCTTTGCCCTTTGAACCTCTCAAAAGGACATTCGCTACGGACCCGTTTCCAAATAAGATCAGTAAAAAAGTGCCGACACACTCTGCTAGAAAAACCTTCATAAATCTGGATCCTATCTATCTGGTGTTTTTTGTCGATAGAAACCCGTAAGAAATAAAAACCAAAGGTTTTACGCTATTTTTTTGCAGTAACTGCTATATAGTCTTTTAAGTTATAAATGACATGTTTTAACTCGCCTCAAATCTCTTATTTTTCATCCGTCTGCATCGGCCCTGTCCCAAATTCGAAGAGTCCTCCGGAATCTTCTCTGTTTGGGTCCCTTTAACAGCGGCCTTCTTTGACGTCGACCTTCGGTCTGATAAAAAGTAAGAGCGCATTCTTCGT
>CAZBHP010000225.1:0-1902 GCA_964491795.1 uncultured bacterium
TGACCCTTTTTCTTTTCTAAAAAAAAGTTCAAAGAGTTTCTCTTCCTGGGCTTCTAGATAGTCGAGATAGGGCCTCTGGTAGCGATTTTCCTCTTTTTCCTCTTTCCGTTTTTGTTTAAGGAAAGCATCGAAATAATGGGTGCGCCACTGTTGAAATTCGTTTTCATGGAATTGTTTTTTCAAATCAGAGCGGATTTTTTTCTTCCCTATGGCTGCGATTTGCGTGTGTAAGCGGTAGGTTGAGAGGCTCTCTTCAAGAGATTCTTCAAGGAGCCCTTCGGTGAAAAGGTGATGCGGAACGATCAGGCGGAGAATGTCGAGAAAAAGGATCTTGTCGTCATTGTGAGAGATGGTGGCAAGAAGAGAGAGGAGTGCCCCTTGTTTAGGGAGTTTGTCTATGAGGGAAGAGGTTTTTTCTTTAGGCGTTTTATAAAAAGTGGGGGTGTGGCCCCCTGCGGAGGGGAAGAGAGTGTCTATAGAGGGGTGTATTTTTTTCTCGCCTGAGAGCTCTAAAATAAGATCTGCCTCTTCTAGCAAAGCAACTGCTGTTTTGACAGTTTTTACAGTGTCTAGAGCTGCCCGTACCGGGGATTTTAAAGAGAGGATCGTGCGAAGGTAGAGATCTAGGGATAAAAACTGTTTCTGTGGGAAAGAGGGCTTATCTCCTATAAGCTCGCGTTCAAGGGGTCTAGTGCCATCCCAGATCTCTCCTATGTAACTTGTGGTTTCAAGCCACTTATTGATGTTCTCTTTGTTTTTCTCTACGAAATCAGAGGGAGAGTAGCGCGGATGGCTTGCAAGGGCGACAATTTCACCTGTTTTAGGCAAAATTGCAACGATCGCGCCCCCTTTAATCCATGGAGAGGAGACAAGGTGGTGGTTTTTTCCGGCGGAGGGGAAACGGATATGGCGTGCAGTTTCATGTGCCATGAGAAGTTCTTCTGCGTATTCTTGTAATTCGCTCGATAGGGTAAGGAGGATACGCCGCCCAGAGAGGGGAGAGGAGGAGTCGGGGAGCGGTCTAAGGATGCGCCCTTTGCTATCGATCTCCATCTTTTTCTTTCCCATAGAGCCGCGTAGTTGGTCGTCAAACTTTCCTTCTATACCGCTTTTCCCGATGAGGGATCTTAGAGAGTACGATTTTTCTTTGAGCTCTTGAAAACGCTCTTTAGCGGCAAGGCTACTTAAGTAGCCTTTAGGAAGAGGGGTGGGGATGCCGAGGGCTCGATCTTTGAGGTATCTTTCTAAGGTGGTAAGCTCTTGGTTAATGAGCTCTAGTTGTTTTTCTTGCATCATTCCCATATAGCCCAGGACTTGCCCTGCAACGGAGCCTTTAGGATAGTGACGTTTGGGGCGAAGATGTAATACAAGACCTGGCCAGTCTTTTTCCCGGGCATGAAGGCGATAGTATTCTTCTTCAGTAAGGCCTTCTTTGAGAAGCTGTGGTGTGCTAGGAAAGAGGGCTGCCCGACTGTTAATCATGTCTTCAAGATCGCGGGGATTTAAATTGAGCTCTTGATGCAGAAAGGCGATTAAGTTGTTGAGGTAATTTTTTCGGTAAGGGGTTCGTATCCGCTTGCCTTTTTCATTTCTTTTCCATGTGGAAAAAGGGAGCCTTTTGATCGGCTCGTACACAAGGCTTGCGGTGTATTCGATTTTATTTACTGCGAGGAATGTTGAATCGATCACGGATTGTTCCACGGGCGGGCTCTTCTATCACAACTCGTATCTGCGGCTTTCTTGCGAGTGCTTGGTGCTCTTCGTGTTTAAGAACGGCTAAGTACCAGACACGAAGAGCAATTAAGACAAAACAAAAGAAAAAAAGGGAAAGAATGCGGTAGGCTCTTTCAGGAATGTTAGGCCGCGTTTTCATTTGTTATCAAATCTACTGGGCTAGAGCTT
>CAZBHP010000226.1:0-1897 GCA_964491795.1 uncultured bacterium
TTGGGTGCATCCGTTTTAGAACGACGATTTTTCATAGAGCTTTAGGCAGATTTTGTAGCTGGATTTTGCAACCTATCTAAAGTGGTCGGATCCGCATAGAGAGTTTGGTGATTTCGTATGAATTCTTGATCTTCGTGAAATTGCCAATACCGCTCAAAGTCTCCGCTGGATCTAAGCGACCTTAACTTAATGATCGCTTCAGCCCCTTGTAGGCTCCAGCGAGCTCCAGTCACATCCATTCTGTCTTTAATTAGATGGCGACAGGCGCCCTCTATCACTCCGGTAGCAATAGGAAGCCCCTCTTTGAGATATAGATGGTATTTTAAATAGGGCTTGTTTTTCAGAAGATATCCCGCACACTTGTCTACTGGTGCTCTTGCTTGACTTGCAATTTTCCGACGCGTCGCAGATCGTCTGATACCGGCAGCTACTTGCCCCGCTTTCCCTCGTAAAATAGCTAGCAGATGTTCCGAAACCCATTTTTCTGCATCTAGGCTTGTTTCCTCATGGAATACACGTGCTGCTTTCCATAGATATTCAATGACGTGGATAATATCGACAATAATTGTAAGACTGATCTTTTTTGCTTTTGCTGTAGCCTGGATTCTTCTCTGCTGTCTCGGGTCGCCATCCACCAAGCAGGCCCATCTCTTCATCCTTGTCGGGTCTCTCCGTAAAGCCTCCTCAAAGAGATCGGCTGTTACAGCTATAGATTCTTTTTCGACGCTAGCCCATACGCGTTTGTCCACCGGGCGGGGTCTGGGATCTGATCCAGACGTTTTCATTTCTCCAATGATCTGCTCAGGTGTTCGGATGAATTTGTCTATACTGTATACAGAAGCAACTGTTGCCATCCTTTTGGAGTTTGCTTTTTCTCCCTTTGATTTCCGTTTTTGAAGTTTGTGTTTTGTTTTTTGAGCCTTTTCCCGAGTGGCTGTCTTGAGGTCTTCTTCCCGCATAACAATCCCCTTCCCGTCTGTGGTTAGGATAAGAAGCTGTGCCTGTTGGACTGGTTCTGGATTTTTCTGTGCGTAGAATGCATCGAAATCCAAGGCCGCTTTACGGGCCAGTGTTTCTACTGTTGTTCTTGGTAGAACGACTCCAGTTATCTGCTTTACTGAGAGGATCACCTCGTTGAAGGGGCTTTTTGCTACTTCTTGGGCGACAAGTTTCCGAATCCCGTGAGAATAAGTCTCTGCGGGAAGGTTAAGAAGAGCGTCTTTTGGAAAGAGACTGTTATAACCTCGTGCTCCGTACCCCAATCTTTTAATAGTCACCTCTCCAAAGAGGGAGATCAATGTTCTTTCGTTTATCCTCTTGTGGGTGCGTACTATGCCGTCAGAGCCAACGATATCGTCTCCTACATCTCCAAGATCGCACAGAGCTAAGTGCTCTTCCAATAAGCTGCGCCCAACCTCTCGGACGCCCTGTGATAGGAGATGTTCTATTCCGCTATGTCGCATCCTCATAGTGTTCCTGGCGCTCAGGCATTGTGTCAATCCTAAAAAACACTCTGTGGAAACGATAAACTGAGGAATCTTCATGCACCAACCCAGACTTTTTCTTACCTATGTTGATAAGTTGGCAAATTCGACTAATTGAATGCAACAAAATTTTTAATATTTATCTATGAAATTTTCCGTCTTCCTAAAACGGATGCACCCAAATTCTTCTCACGGTCTAGGAATGTGGGTTGCATGAGATGATTTCGATAGATTTTTGATTATAAGCGCGTTAAGAAATCGAAGGTTGGTCTGTGGTCACCAATCGAGATTTTGCAACGTGCTTATAACCAAAAAGATGAAGAAATCAGCCATGCAAAATGCGGAACTTGGGTTTTAAAGTCCTTTCTTGTAGGCAATGAAAAACTTATGTGTATCTCGAGGGGATGAATCAA
>CAZBHP010000227.1:0-1886 GCA_964491795.1 uncultured bacterium
GCCTGGGATTTCTATAGCCCAAGGGCTTACAAGCATTTTTAGTACAGAGAATAAATTTGTAACCGCATCTGCTCTTTGCCAAGCTAGAGTTAGAGCGGGGTGGCAGATATTTCGTGATTGTCATCAGATATCGGTAGATTGCTACACAGAAGCTTTTGAGAGCAAATCCTTGTGGAAAGGACGCAGAATTTTTGCGATCGATGGGTCAAAAATTGATCTACCCACCAACTGCAAGGCTCAACGATATAAAAAACCTGATGGTGGTTATTACCCTAAAGCTCTTTTAGTTGTTTTGTATCAGTTAAAAGCAGAAATACCTCATGGTTTTTCCTTTAGCAGGCACTTTGATGAACGTCGAGGAGCAAGTAAACTGACTAAATATTTAAAACCTGGTGATGTGGTTGTTTTTGATCGGGGTTTTTTTCTTTTCAGCGATATCAAGCTTATCAAGACAAGGAAATTGATGTTGTTTACAGATTACAGCGAAGTAGTATGAAGGAAGCGCACAATTTACTAAAATCAAAAGAAAACGATATCATCGTTGAGGTTGATAGAAAAGGGTTTAAGGGTAAAGTACGTCTCGTGTGCTATAAAATTAATGGCCGTAAGTATGTACTAGCAACCTCTTTGCTAGATCGTCAAAAGTTTTCGATCAGCGCTCTGAAAAAACTGTACCACGCTCGTTGGGGAGTTGAGGAGTTTTTTAAGTTAGCAAAGCACTTTTGCCGTATGGAGCAGTTTCGTAGCAAGTCTATTCAAGGTATTAAGCAAGAAATAAGTATTTTTTTCTTGCTCAGTGTTCTTATGCGAGCCTGTGAGCAACTTTCAACCAGCAGTAGGTTTTCTAGAAAACGAGGGAGACCCAAACAAACAAAGCCCAATCGTCGAACTACTTTCCAATTGGCTGCAGCTCTCTTGCCCTCTTTTTTCCTCGAAAAAAATGTTCAAAGCCAAAATCTCACTTTTGTTTACTCTTTAATTCAGCGACATAGCATCAGACCAAGACCAGGCCGATCATTCCCTCGAATTAGCTATCAGCCTCATCCCCCCTGGGGATTTGATCGATTTAAAAAAAAACAGCAGGAAAAGCTTAAGAGGCTAGGGCTCCCTCCTTAACTTAATGGCATTGGCTCTCCGCTTCCCCTGTATCTTCCCTCAAAACTTACCCTCACAAAACTCATAGCCTCCCCACCTCCCTTATGATACCTCTAAATTCTCTTTATATTCGGAGGTTTATATGAAATTCACAGGTTTGTTACTGCTGTCCCTGCTCGCAAGTCACGTCGCTTACTCCTTTCCCTTTATGAGTTTTACAACCTGGGAAAATAAAGTAAACAAGCTCCCCTATAACCGAGATCTCTACGAGAAAAATCAGATGATGACCAGCTCTTCGATATCGGCTCAAGAGCTCCTCGCTGTGTTCAGCGAATATAAAAAAATCTTCACAGAAGAACATGCACAACACTGGGTTGCAGATCAAAATCCATTCTTTACAAACGGTGATCCAAGAGTCATCCCCGGATTTCATCCCTTCGTGGCAAAAGAAGTGTTAGACCCTCGCGTGAAAGTCGCCTTCCACGGAGATTTACACGGTGACATTGCATCCCTCATGAGCGTCATCACAAAACTAAAAGAAGAAGGCTACCTCAGTTCTATCAATCCTTTCAAAATCAAAGATCCCAATTTCCATCTCGTATTCCACGGAGACCTAGTAGATCGTGGTAATTACGGAGTGGAAGTGATGTACACCGTACTTCGTCTCAAAATCACTAACCCTGAGCAAGTGCTCATCATCCGTGGGAACCACGAAGACGTTTCCATGAATTCAGGCAACGGATTCGCTTCCGAACTTAATACGAAATATGCCAAGAGCCCCGATCTTCCTA
>CAZBHP010000228.1:0-1885 GCA_964491795.1 uncultured bacterium
TATGATCAAACTCTGACAGCAAAAAAAATACTTAAAGATTTTATGTTAAAACTGTTACACAAAAAAATAAGAGCGAAAAAAGTAGACTGCAGATCTATTTTTAAAATAATTTATTTACAATGTGGAATAAAGCTGAGGATATTCAATCCCCATCGCTTTTTTGGCTAAGGAGAGAGTATTTAGAGTTTTTTCCTTCGCTTTTTCTGTCCCTCTTTGGAGGATAGAAAAGAGTGCTTCGGGATCTTTATGAAACATTTCTCGCCTCTCGCGAATCGGTTTGAGAAAAGCAAGGAGCACTTGAATTAACCTATCTTTTACCGCAGAATCAGGAAGACCTCCCTTTCTGTATCTCTCTTTTAGATCATCAACAAAGGAGGTCTCTGGATCAAAAAAATCGAGATACGTAAAAGCTATGGCTTTTTCAGGATCACCTGGATCGGCGGGAGATGAGCGATTTTCATCGCTTTTCATCTTTTTAACTTTTTTAATAACATCAGCTTCAGCATCGCCAAGATAGATCGCATTCCCAAGAGACTTGGACATCTTTTGCCCATCAAACCCAGGCAAAGTCCTTTCCATTTTTGGGTAAACCCCTTCAGGAGTCACAAAGACTTTTGTCTTATAGAGGTCGTTAAATTTGCGTGCCACATCTCTAGCTAGCTCTAACATGGGCGTTTGGTCAGGTCCAACAGGGACGACATGAGCCTGAAAGGCTAGGATATCTGCGACCTGAAAGATAGGATAGAGATAAAACCCTGCTGGTACACTCTCTTCAAATCCCCTCATCTTGCATTCAGCTTTTACAGTCGGATTGTGACCAATTTGCTGAATCGTGACAAGATTCAAAAAATACATAGTCAACTCAGGGAGCTCAGGTAGGCACGATTGGACAAAAATATTACAGAGCTCAGGATCAATCCCTACAGCCAGGTAATCGGCTGCTACCTCTAAAATATTGGTTCGGACCTTGTTTATGTCTTTAAAATTATCGGTGAGAGCTTGAGCATCGGCAATCATGATATAAACTTCATGAGAGCCTTGCATTTCTATGCGGTTTTTAAGAGAGCCCACATAATGGCCAAGGTGTAGAGGGCCTGTAGGACGATCGCCTGTAAGTAAAACTTTCTTTGCCATAGAGAAGTTTCAAGTTTCTCATAGACAGACAAGAAAAACAATGGATTTTTGCAAATCCCCTCTGTTAGGATGAGAGGATGGAAGAAGAGACTGTCAAAATTCCAGAGCAAATCGGCAAATACCGGATTTTAAGGCAATTGGGTCGAGGGGGTATGGGTGAGGTGCTCCTAGCAGAAGACCCTAGCTGTGGGCGGCATGTGGCGATTAAACGGATCCGAGAAGATCTCGCCAAGCACCCCTCCATCGCAAAGCGGTTTTTACGGGAAGCCCACATTACAGCCTCCCTCTACCACCCCTCTATTATCCCCGTCTACTCTATCCATCAGGAAGAGGAAGAACTCTACTATGTCATGCCTTATGTCGAAGGAGAGAGCCTTAAAAGCATACTGCGCAAAACTCTTCTTTGTGAAAAAAACAACGAGCCGCCTCATCCTATCGGAAGCTCAATTAACAAGCTTATCCCTATATTTTTCAACGTCTGCCAGGCAGTCTCCTATTGCCATTCACGCGGGCTTTTGCATCGCGATTTAAAACCTGAAAACATTTTGGTTGGAAACTTCGGTCAAGTCTTAATTGTCGATTGGGGCCTTGCAGGCGCTATGAATGAACAAGACACCCCTTCTCCGGAAATTCCTAACCCCCAAAAAACGTCTCCGAACTTAACTCGCCCAGGAAAAGTTCTTGGAACCCTTTCTTACATGCCGCCTGAGAGAGTTGATGGGAAACCTGCTGGTATTTCTACAGACATTTA
>CAZBHP010000229.1:0-1881 GCA_964491795.1 uncultured bacterium
ATGATAGATATTGGGTTTTGGACTCGATTAGCCAAGAAAAAAATTGAAGAGTATGAAAGAATTTTAAAAAAAACATTTATAATTAACAATGTGAGTTTAAAGGGCCTATAACTAACTATAAATTATAGGTAAAAAATGACAGTTTTAATTAGATTTGAGGGTGAACATTTAAGCAAATCTACTATAGATGGTTTGGTTGGTCTTACCGAAGGTAGCACCCGAGATAGCTTTATCCCTCTTTGGTTTGGACGCATTATAACAAGCGGCAAAGGCGATGTATACGCCAGACAAGATCGTGTAGTAGTCTCGGTATTTTCCTCCTCTATTTTTCAGCGTGATCGTAGTCTTGCCATGAGGTGTCTGAGATCTTTAGATATAATAGCTGCAGAGTATGTTAAAGAAGTTCGAGAAGGAACTGAAACAGATTCTCTTCTACGGATATATAATATTGCAAAGCTCATTAGAGTTCTCGGAGGTGATGCAGGAGAATTGCAGCGGGCTATTCATGAGCGCCTTTCTCCGGTGATGCCTGTTAAGGTTGGAGACTCTGTCTCGGAAACCGATAGTTTTAGATCGGGTTCGTTGAGTCCAACACTTACAACACCCCTTTTAGGAGCTTAAGGGAGAATTTTTTCTGGAAGTGCATCTAATTTTACAAGATGTGTGGAGGGAAAAAATTCTGCGAGGATGTGATGAGCTCCGCTACCGATGCGGGCCATTGCATCTGCGCTAAAAAGACAAAGACCTACACCTGATCCTTGACCATAGCCTTGCAGGACAGCTGAATCGGAGGTTAGGTGGAGACTAAAGTCATTGCTTAGGATTCTATTTTTTCCAAAAAGGCGCTGGAATGCAAAGAAAGTAGTGTCGATCACTTGCTCTCCGTCATAGAAGCGTAGAGCATAGACCTTTTTTGCATACGGGTCTTGGAAGAGCTCGATCGTTTTTATCGTGTTGAGTTTATAAGCTTTTGCTATCTCTTTTTTTGTGAGGATACATTTCCAGGTGTGCTTTTCTCGCTCTTTTTGCGCATAGCTTACACAAACGCCTCCTGGACCCTCGCCTTTTTTGCGAAAAATTTCCTCATAACTTGCTGTTTTGCCCGCACTATTTTCTGTCCAAGCAGTTGGAAAGGGGAAGTCGTTATAGACGAGGACTAGGTGTTTTGTGTGGGCGACTGCTTTATCTATCGCCTGTTTAACTCTGGATGCTCCAAAGCCCAGATAACCGATGTCTTCTACCCGGACATGAAAGAAAGGGTTCTGATTTTTTAAAATAGTGTGATAGAGATGCGTTCGCACAGAAATGGCTAAAGCTTCGTAGGTGGTTTGGTGATAGTCCGACTGGGCAAAGTGGTTAGAGAGTAAAGAGGCCAAAAGCGATTCTACATCGATCTTATTGATAAATTGTAGGTGGCCACCGACGTTGTAAACTTCCAAAGACCCTTTATATTGAATCCCGTCGATTAAGATGGAGCTTGTTTTATTTTTAGGGATAATCCGGATTTGTGAAACCCCTGGAAAAGTTTCTGATCCCCAACGGATGAGAGTGTCGCCAATCTGCAGAAAATTTCTTTTAGCCTTTGAGCTAGAGCTGATTATCTTATTAGTTTCTGGGTTTACAATAGTAAAACCGCCTTGGACATCAATCAGAGCACCTTCTTTGTTCTCTAAAACTAAAACTTTGATTTCTACCTCTTCTTTACTTTGTAAGGTTTCCAAGGGGGTCAAAGTTTCTGTGGCAAAAAGGGAAAAGGTGGAAAGTAATAGACATTTTGCGTAACCCGCTTTATATCGGAAAAATCGAAGATTTTTTTGCAGATTTTCAATTTCCGCTTTGCGGAAATGACCATACCGACGAAGCCTACTTGAAAAGTAGGTT
>CAZBHP010000230.1:0-1818 GCA_964491795.1 uncultured bacterium
CATATTAAAATTCTCCTCTTTGTCTTTTTTTCTTTATATGAGTCTCTTTAATAAAATTTCACAATTCAATCAATAAAGCCTACCGGTTAAGCGAGCCACTATTTCTGAAGAAATCGCATTAGGCACAACATCATAGTGAGAAAATTGCATACTAAATGTTGCCCGCCCTTGAGTTTGAGACCTTAAATCCGTTGCATAACCAAACATATTTGCCAATGGAACCTGAGCATCAATCACTTGATAGATCGCTCTCATTTCTGTTTTCAAAATCTTACCGCGCCTGGAGCTTAAATCTCCTGCAACAGCTCCAAAAAATTCTTCCGGTAAAATCACTTCCACATTCATCACAGGTTCTAAAAGCACGGGACCTGCCAACGCACAAGCCTCTTTAAAACCTATAGAAGCCGCTATTTTAAAAGCCATCTCTGAAGAGTCTACCTCATGAAAGGTGGCATTAAAAACCGTTACCTTCACATCGACAACTGGGTAACTTACCAACACCCCATTATCTAAAGCTTCTTCTATTCCTTTTTTAATAGCCGGAACATACTGACCAGGAATTAAACCGGGCTGCATTTCATCGACAAACAAAAAACCTTTTCCTCTTTCAAGGGGCTCCACTCTTAAGCAAACATGGCCATAATGACCTCTTCCACCACTTTCCCGAATGTACTTTCCTTCCACTTCTACTTTATTTTGAATCGTTTCTCTGTAAGCCACTTGTGGCTTACCAATATTTGCCCCTACCTTAAATTCTCTAAGCAATCGATCGACGATAATTTCCAGATGTAACTCGCCCATTCCTGAAATTAACGTTTGCCCTGTTTCTTCATCGGATCTTACTCGAAAAGAGGGATCTTCCATCGAAAGCCGTTGCAAGGAGACAGCTAACTTTTCTTGATCTGCCTTAGTTTTAGGCTCAATCGTGATAGAAATAACAGGCTCAGGAAACTCTATTTTTTCTAACAAGATTGGGTGAACTTCGTCACAGAGAGTATCGCCCGTAGTTGTAAACTTTAAACCCACTGCAGCAACGATATCACCCACTTCTACTTCCGAAACATCTTCTCTCTTGTTTGCGTGCATTCGAAGCAGACGACCAATTCTTTCTTTTTTTCTTTTTGTAGAATTATACACATGTGAACCTGAACTTATTTTCCCCGAATAAACCCTGAAATAAGTTAAGGTTCCTACAAAAGGATCTGACATAATCTTAAATGCCAGAGAAGAAAAAGGTGCATCTGAATCAACCGGTCTCACCTCTATCTCTTTTGAATCTTCTGCTAAAACCCCTTTCACCGGAGGAACATCTAAAGGTGAAGGCAAAAATTCGACTACTGCATCTAACAACTGCTGAATTCCTTTATTTTTAAAAGAGGCCCCACAAAACACGGGCGTAATCTTTAAAGCCAAAGTCGCTTGTCTTGCCACTTCTAAAATCAAACCCTTAGGGACATCCTCACCATTCAAATACAAATTCATTAAAACATCATTCTGTTCAGACAAAGTCTCCAGCAACTTCTCTCTATATTTCAAAGAGAGAGACTTAAGCTCGTCAGGAATTTCCACGATATTAAAAAACTCACCCAAAGACCCTTCTTCAAATTCCAAAGCTTTCATCTCTATTAGATCGACAACTCCTTTAAAGGAGTCTTCAGATCCCCAGGGAATTTGAAAACAAACAGGATTTGCTCCCAAACGCTCCACCATCATCTCCACCACCCTGAAAAAATCTGCCCCAACTCGATCCATTTTATTGACAAAAGCAACACGCGGAACATGATATTTATTCGCCTGTCGCCAGACCGTTTCGGATTG
>CAZBHP010000231.1:0-1808 GCA_964491795.1 uncultured bacterium
TGCGTAATCGTCATAGATAAGGGCACCTTTTACCTCCCCTTTCCACTCCATTCGCCTCTTTACACCCTGAAAAGTTGCAAAACTTTTACGTATCATTTCTGTAGAGACCCCAAGCTCTTTTGCAAGACCAAACACACCCAAAGCATTTAAGAGATTATGCTTTCCCGGTATTTGCAAAACCATATCTTGAGCCACTTCTCCTTTATAGAAGATAGTAGATCCGAGAGCATGCAATGGATAGTCCTTGGAAAGACCATAAGGGGTCCCTTGAAGATTCCACAAAGAGAGAAGGGGGTCTTCTCCATGATAGAAAAAAAGTTTAGGATCTTTAATCTTCGCAATAAAAGATTTGTAAGCATCTTCTAAAGCCTCTTTACTTTTCCAGTAATCGAGATGATCGTAATCGACATTAGTTAAGATAGCGCCTCTAGGCGTTGTCCGCAAAAAAGAGCCATCGCTCTCATCGCCTTCTGCCACAAAAAAATCCCCCACTCCATTATGCCCATTAGTAGGGAGAGAAGGGCTAAAACCACCGATCACATAAGAGGGATCTAGTCCCGCTAAGGTAAGAGTGTGCGTCAGAAGGGAAGTGGTTGTCGTCTTGCCATGAGCTCCAGCGATAATAAAAGCATCTTTTTCTGAAAGAAGCTTCTCTAAAAGCTCTGATCGGTGTAGACACCTACAGTGTTTCTCTTTTGCCTCTACCCATTCTGGATTAGTTTCTTTGATCGCAGTGCTGTAAATGACAATTTCATCACCAGTTAGGACTCCGCTCCTTTGAGGATAAGTGATCTTTGCCCCTTTTTTAGCAAGGTTTTGCGTCACAAGACTCTCTTTAGTATCGCTTCCAGAGACTCTTTCCCCTTTCTGTATAAGGATCTCTGCCAAAGCGCTCATCCCCACGCCACCGATCCCTATAAAATGATAGATATGCCTCATAATAGATCTCTGATCACATCCATTAAGAAAGGGCTTTTTTCTCTTTCTGTATGGGCTTTAAGAGCTCCTCTCATCTCTTCTAATTTAGCGCTTGGCTTAGCAAAAATCATAGCAAGAGTGTCACATAGCTTCTCTTTTGTCATTTCATGTTCTAAAACTAAAAGAGCGCCACCGACTTTCTCAGCGAATTTGGCATTCCATTTTTGGTGATCATCGCTTGCATGGGGAAAAGGGATCAAAAGAGAGGGGACTTCAAAGTCTATAAGCTCTGCAACTGCGCTTGCTCCCGAGCGAGAAATCGCAAAATCGCTCGCTAGATAAGCATATTGCATCTCTTTACAAAAAGGGGTTACAAAAGCAGGAATCCCTTTTTCTTTGTATTTCTCCTCACCTCCCACTTCTTTACCTGTGAAGTGGAGCACTTGAATCTCTTTAGGAAAGTCATCAAGGGCAGAAAAAACAAGGTTATTGATCGTCTCAGCTCCTTGGGAGCCACCGAAAATAAGGAGAGTTGGAACATTTTCTTTGAGGCCGAAAAACCGTCTGGCCTCTTTTTTACATCCTGACTTTTCTCTCTCTTCTAAAGAGACTGCGCTCGTATTTCCCCACAAATGATTGCTTGTAGAAGGAAATTGAATAAAAGTATTTTTGGCAAACCATGAGAGAGCTCGATTGACTTTACCTGGGTAGGCATTGGGTTCAACAAGGCTAAAAGGAATTCCTAAATAGAACGCAGCACAAAGCGGTGGTAAACTGTGAAAGCTACCAAGACCAATCACATGTTCTATCTGTAAACGCTCTAAAGCATGCCTTGACTCTTTACATCCCTTACCGATTTCTGTAAGCCCAGTAATCATGCCGTTTGAGAA
>CAZBHP010000232.1:0-1804 GCA_964491795.1 uncultured bacterium
AAGGTGAGCAAGTGAAGTGCGGTGAAACCGGTAAGCCCTGGTATTTCTTAGAAGAGCTCTATCCTTCTTTCGGAAATTTAGTCCCGCGTGATATTGCCTCGCGCGCAATTATTCAAGTAGTAAACGCAGGTCTTGGTATCGATGGCAAAAAGCAGGTCTTTCTCGATGTAAGCCATTTAGGAGAGGTAGCGCAGCATAAATTAAAAGCTATTTTAGATATTTATCAGAAGTTTACTGGAGAAGATCCGAAAAAAAAGCCGATGAAGATCTTCCCAGCCGTCCATTACACAATGGGGGGATTGTGGGTCGATTGGCCAGCTACAAACGATCTAGACCGGTTTGAACGCTTTCGCCATATGACCAATATCCCTGGGCTCTTTGCTTGCGGTGAGTGTGATTTTCAGTATCATGGAGCTAATCGCTTAGGTGCTAATGCGCTCTTAGCTTGTATTTATAGCGGTATGGTGACGGCCAATGAATCGTTTTGGTATTTTGATCAATTAAGAGTGAGGGGATCCGAAATTTCAGAGCGTCCTTTTAAAGAAGCCGAAGCCAAAGAACTTGCCTTCAAGCGTGATCTACTGGAGAGAGATGGAGATGAAAATATCTTTCTTTTGCACGATGAGCTTGCAAATATCATGATCGCGGATGCAACTGTGGTGCGTAGTAATCGCGGGCTTAAAGAGGCGATGGACAAAATCAAAGAGATTAAAGAAAGGACAAAACGTATTTCTTTAGACGACAGAGGAAACTTTGTAAATCAAAGCTATCAATTCGCAAGCCAGTTTCTCCCTATGCTTGATGTGGCTCTTACCATTGTTAAAGGGGCGCTCTTGCGTGATGAATTTAGAGGTTCACACTTTAAACCAGAATTTCCTGAAAGAGATGATTCGCATTTCTTAAAGACCACTGTTGCTACCTACGATCCTAAAGAAGATGAACCAGTTATTTCCTATCTTCCTGTTGACATCCGGCATCTTGATCCCATAAAAAGGGATTATACTCATGCCAAAAAGGTAAAACCTGAACTTAAAAATCTCCCCTCCAAAATCCCTCTGGTGACAGAGGTTGGATACGGGAGAAGCTAAGGCCATCTATGACACAAGGAAAATTTGTCTTACGAGTTTTACGAGGAGTCGATGGAAATCAGTATTGGGAAGAGTTTGAGTGCGACCGCATAGCAGGCCGCAATGTGATCAGCACCCTTTTAGAAATCCAAAAAAATCCTGTCACACGAGAGGGGAAAAAAGTCGAACCGATTGTTTGGGAGATGGCCTGTCTAGAAGAAGTCTGCGGCTCCTGTTCTATGTTAATTAATGGCATTCCACGCCAAGCATGCACAGCGCTTGTGGAAGACATTATCAAAGAGTCTGGTTCCACAAAAATTACGTTAGCCCCCTTCTCTAAATTTCCGGTAATTCGAGATCTTATTGTGAATCGGGATTCGATGTTCGACACTCTGAAAAGAATCGAAGGATGGGTCCCTATTGAGAACCTTCACTCCGAAGAGTTTGGACCACGAGTCTCCCCCATCAAGCAAGAGACCATGTATACCGAGTCTACCTGTATGACCTGTGGCTGCTGCCTAGAGGCCTGTCCTCAAGTCAACAAACGGTCTTCTTTTATGGGAGCCGCCGGCATCAGCCAAGTGAAATACTTCAATGCAAACCCAATTGGAGCCTCGCTTAAAAAAAACCGCCTACGCACTCTCATGGAAAAAGGTGGCATCTCTGAATGCGGCAAGGCGATGAATTGTGTTCAGGTGTGCCCTAAAGAGATCCCCCTCACCCAAGCGATTGCCAAG
>CAZBHP010000233.1:0-1796 GCA_964491795.1 uncultured bacterium
CTTAATTGGTTCGCTCAGTGCTAAGGGCGAATAAGTAGCCAACCGGGTTTTAAGATGAATGTGATAGAGGATGACAGTGAAAATGAGCGGTATTTGGTAGAATGCGTTTTTGCAGGCAGTAGATATCCTTATCCATCTCCCATTTGTCCAAAAAATGAAGAATAGGCCGCGCTCTGCAGATCTGTCTTTAGTGACGCTCCTCAATTAACAAAATTTCTCTGTGGCCTCTTAAGATTAGGCGCTGTACAAAAGAAAAAAATAGGATAAGTAGGATAGCCTACGGCTTGAAGGATAAGCAGGATAGTAGGTGGTTAAAAATAACCCATCCTGCATATCCTATTGGCGTAGCCGATCCTGCATATCCTGTTCCTCTTAAAAGTTTCAATGTAGTCTGGTTAATGTCGTAGCTTAGAGCTCTTCGAAGTAGGGGGAGGAGAGGGTGGGGAAGGTTTCGGGGGTGACGATTTGGGCGCCACGTTTGGCTGCTAGATAGTCGGCATTGCCGCGCTCCCAGGCGGGCATTCCTATTTTGCCAAAGGGGATAAAATGGGGAAGATTAGGGGCTATGGTTCCTTTGTGGATCCAGATTTGACCGTGAGAGACAGAGAGAAGTTCCATGGAAGTAAGGCCGCCTGAGCGTGTAATGCTAGCGTTGCAGCGATGGAAAAGGGGGGCGATCACTTTGTCTTCTTGATAAGGGAGGGGGACTATGGTGAGAGAAGTGGGATAGTTTGGAGTCTCTTTGATTTTCTTGAGGATACTTTCTTGGAGAAGAGAGTTTTTTGGGCTGCAGAAGATGAAAAGATGGTCTTTACGGGTTTTATACTGCCTCTTTTTTACCTCTTCAATGAAATGTTCTACATAGAGGAGAACCGCTTCAGAGTGAGGGTTTGAGCCTAACATCAAGAGGCAAATTTTATCTTTGGGCGCAAGACTC
Source organism: uncultured bacterium (assembly GCA_964491795.1). GTDB lineage: Bacteria > Chlamydiota > Chlamydiia > Chlamydiales > 2-12-FULL-49-11 > JAFEGE01. Next base: position 938 of record CAZBHP010000233.1, read on the forward strand.
AGTTGAAAAGTATGATCAGAGCGTATCGTTTGTAAACTTCCAGAAAAGAGAGTTTGTTCTAGCAGAAGGGCTTCTTGAGGGGTGGAAGTTGTGATTTCGAGAGAAAGAGGGAGGGTGTTTGGTGGTTTACAGACATATTGATGAAACGCTTTGCGTAAAGGTAAAGAGGTGTAAGAGATAGCTTCTTTAGAAAGATTGCAACACTCTTCCCAGAAGGTTGTTTCGGTTTCACCATCAGAGAGGAGAGGCTCTGTTGTGAGAAGGCGCATGCATTTGCGATCTTCGAGAGAAAGTCTACGAATCGGTCTGAAAAAATGATCCGCTTTTCTAGTGGGCAGATCTGTTACCACCTTTTCAAAAGAGATTATTTTCTCATAGCGCCACTGAAAATAACGGATTGCTTTGATGATGGCTTTTGTCCCGAGAGGCTGAGTGTCGATAATCATATCTACCCTTTCCTCAACTAGAGAGTGGAGTATAGCTCTAAAAATCGGGAGGGCAATAAAGGGATCTGCATACTTTTGGCAGTAGGTAAAAAACTCTAAAGCCGATGTATTTCCACTGGTTTGAGCTTCATTCCACCACTTGGCAAAAATATTTCCACAAGTTGGGCCCACACAGTCGATTAAAAGGTCTTTTTGGATAATAGTTGCATCAGGATACTTTTCTTGAAGTTCCTGCACTTTCGCTCTGGCAGCTTGCAGATGGCCATTGCCTGCTGAACAAGTGAGGATCAAGATCTTCGCAGGAACAGCCTTATTGAAGGTTTCAAAAGAATCTGAAGATCCGAGTAGGGAATCGGTCGAAGAAGATTTTTCAGTTTTTGACACGATCCGCAGCGACTCAAGGTGTAATAGAG
>CAZBHP010000234.1:0-378 GCA_964491795.1 uncultured bacterium
AAAGAGATGGACGTTCTTTTAGGTATTTTTATAGCGTGTGCAGTTGTTATGTTCGCAGCGATTTGGGTGTATAATAAGACCGAATCAACAGCTTTTCACAAAACATACGAGCAGATTAAAACTCTCGAAGTAAAAGTAAAAGAGCTAGAGTCTCTTATCTCCAGCAACATCAACACCGTTGCCTCTAATAACCTTAAAGTCCAGGAGCTAGGTCTTAAGGTCACCTGCTTCTCAGACAAAGTGGATAAAGCTGAGGAGAACGTGGATAACCTACAAGAGCACTGCGCGAAGCTCAGAGAATCACACATCACTATTAAAGAGATGATCGCTAAAAAACGACCAATCATCAAAGACACGACTCCGATTCCCGTGGAGCTT
>CAZBHP010000234.1:388-711 GCA_964491795.1 uncultured bacterium
AAAGCCTCAACTGATCAATAAAGCTGACCCTCAGCTCATCAAGAAAATTAAGAAGCAGATCAAAGGGCTCAGCGTATGATGAGCTACGAAGAATTAGCGTCGGTTAGGCTAGAAGAGCTTAGGAAATACCTAAAATTATTTGCGCTATCTGAAAATAATTACGAAAAAAGAGAGTTTGCCCTAGAGCTACTACTGAAGCTTTCAAGCTTTAAAAACGAGTTTAAAGAAAAAGACCCATCCTTGGGTCCGAGTAACCCCATCCCTGGCAAATAGATTTTAAGGTTTTGTAAGATTTTATGCAAAGTGAATTACCTAAATTATGG
>CAZBHP010000234.1:721-1740 GCA_964491795.1 uncultured bacterium
GGCACATCAAGAAGAGGCGATAGAACGCGCGGGGGATTACTTTGCTTTGTTTATGGAGCCAGGAACTGGGAAAACTGCGACGACGATTAATATTTTACGCAAGCAGTATGCTAAACACAAGATTGTTTTGCCGACACTTATTCTTTGCCCCCCAGTTGTTATTTCAAACTGGAGAGCCGAGTTTTTAAAATATTCAAAAATTAAATCCGACAAGTTACTACCCCTAGTCGGCACTGGCAAAGAGAGGGCAGAGCTTTTACGGAGCTGCTCCCCAAACACGATAGCGATTACCAACTATGAATCACTCAATATGCCAGAGCTGTTTGAAGAGATGAAACGCTTCCTTCAAATGCATCCCAGTTGCCTGATCCTTGACGAAAGTCACAAATGCAAAGACATCACTTCAAAGCGTACAAAAAGATCTATCGAGCTTGCTGATATTGCAGACTACAGATACCTGCTAACGGGCACTCCTATTCTAAACGACCTCATGGATATCTTCTCGCAGTTTCGTATATTAGACAGAGGGGAGAGATTCGGGAAAAATTTCTTCTCGTTCAGAGCCAGATTTTTTGAAGATAAAAATAGAGCGATGCCAGCCTCCCGTTACTTCCCGCTGTGGCGCCCGATCCCAGGAGCTGAGAAGAAAATAAAAGAGATCATCGCTCCTGTTTCAATGCACGTTGAAAAATCAAAATGCTTATCGCTACCTCCGTTAGTTAAGAAGACGATTGAAATTAGCATGAGCAAAGAACAAGCGAGAATGTATGAACAAATGCGAAGAGACCTTGTTGCAACAATCAACACCGAAGGAAGTGGAGAGCGACATAGCATCGCTGAACTCGCCATTACCAAAAGTTTACGTCTATCTCAGATAGTCTCAGGGCATATCCGAGTCGATGGAATCAACGGAGAAGACGACAAAACAATCCAAATCAAAGACAACCCTAGGAAGGAAGCTCTTAGACAGCTACTTGAGGACCTGGCCCCACATCACAAAGTATTAATTTGGGCAGTAT
>CAZBHP010000235.1:0-1734 GCA_964491795.1 uncultured bacterium
ATTTGGAGATGCCGGCGAGGCTAAAAGCCCAAGTTTTGAATCATCTTGGGTATATCCTCACGGCGAAATTAAACAATATTCCATGCATGGAAACTTTCAGAAGGGCCTTGCCACAGAGAGTATGGGAGCCAAGCAGTTTGAAGTGTGGCGAGCAAGTATCGCAGTTGGGTCAAAAACTCCTCTACACGCGCATGAGACTGAAGAAATTTTTATAGTGTTGAAAGGGAAAATGCTCGTTTTAATTGGGGAGGAGGAGGTTGAATGCACAGCCCCTGCCACTCTTATCTGCCCTGCAAATGTTCCCCACCAGCTCATCAATATAGGCGATGAACCAACTGATCATATCCTTGTTCTTGGTGTCGGGTCGACCATTTGGAATGAGAATGGGGAAGAGATGAAGTTGCCCTGGCGCTAAGAGTCGAGTTGCTTGCGCAAGTGGGCAAAATACTCGATCCTTTTTTTCATATCTCTTTCAAAGCCTCTCTCTACAGGCGAATAAAACGTAGGTCTCTCTAATTCTTTTGGGAAGTAATTTTGCCCTGAAAACCCGTGCTTTGTGTCGTGATCATAGGCATAGCCTTTCCCATAGCCGATCGTTTTCATAAGTTTTGTAGGGGCATTTAAGATAATAGGAGGTGGATCTAAGTGAGATGTCTCTTTCGCCGATGCGACTGCTTCTTGGTATGCTGTATAGGTAGCATTGCTTTTGGGAGCGAGGGCTAAGTAGATAACCACTTCTGCCAGGGCAAGTTCTCCCTCAGGAGATCCGAGCATTTGGTAGGCATCGCGAGCAGCGATTGCAAGAGGCAGTGCTTGAGGATCGGCCAGACCGATATCCTCTACGGCCATTCTAATCAGACGACGGGCTATAAAAAGGGGGTCTTCTCCGCCTTGTAAAATTCGGGCGAACCAGTAGAGACTAGCATCGGGATCAGAGCCACGAACAGCTTTGTGAAGTGCTGAGATCAGGTTATAGTGTTGATCATCGCCCTTGTCAAAAAGGGGAGACTTCTTCTGCAATAGATTTTCAAGCTCGGGTAGGGTGAGAGTCTCTTTGATCCCTTGTAAGTTTTCCACAAGGTTGAAGATATAGCGGCCATCGCCTTGCGCTGCTTGGATTAAAGTGAGCCGCCCTTCTGGATCTAGAGGCAGCTTTCCTCGCAGGGCTTCATAACGCTGTAACACTTTATCAAGGCTATCTTCAGTCAAAGAGTTGAGTTTGAGCACTCGCATACGAGAGAGAAGGGCATTATTGAGATAAAAAGAGGGGTTTTCAACGGTTGCGCCGACCAAAATAAGTTGGCCATTTTCTAGGTAAGGGAGGAAAGCGTCTTGCTGTGATTTATTGAAGCGGTGGATCTCATCTACAAAGAGCAAAATAGAGCGACGGAACAAGGGAGAAGCCTCAGCTTCTTTTAATAATTTTTTTAGATCTGTCACGCCGCTAAAGACGGCACTCATCGTTTCAAAGGGGAGTTGAAAGGCTTGAGCATAAAGCCTGGCAATCGATGTTTTCCCGCTCCCAGGTGGCCCCCATAAAAGGATAGACAGAGGATTTCCTCTCCGGATCAGGCTTGTGATGAAACCATTTTTTCCGACCAGGTGGTCTTGACCTACGATTTCTTCTAAGCTTTTGGGTCTTAATTGCTCTGATAGCGGCGTTTGCATGAGACGAATTATATAGTCTTTTAAGTTATAAATTACATGTTTTAACTCGCCTGCATCTCTTATTTT
>CAZBHP010000236.1:0-1726 GCA_964491795.1 uncultured bacterium
AGTTTTAATGTAGCTCATCGCATAAATTTCTTTATACTTCGTTGCTTACTCAGTCGCAATCCTCACGTAGCGCTGCTACGCTCCGGTTGCTCCTTCGCAGGCGCCTCGTATAAATTATTATTTTCTAAAAAGCCTCTCTACCTGTAGAGAGGCTTTTTGTTAGTATTTTTTCATGTCCAAAATCTTAGTCTGCCAACACGTGCCCCATGAAATTTTAGGAACCTTTCACCCTTTGTTAAAACAAAAAGGTTTTCGTATTCGCTACGTAAATTTTGGTCGGCATCCTCATGCGACGCCGTCTATCAAAGATTATGAAGGGCTTATCATTTTAGGCGGTCCTATGAATGTAGATGAAGGAGAAAAATATCCTTTCTTGAATCATGAACTTTATATGATTGAAGAAGCGATGAAGTTGGATCTTCCTATACTCGGTATTTGTTTAGGTTCTCAACTCATTGCAAAAGCTTTAGGAGCCAGCGTTTCAGCAAATACAAATATGGAAGTAGGATGGAAAACGATAGAGGTGACGGAGGATGGAAAAAATGATCCTCTTTTTTCTTGTTTTCAAGATCAAGAAACTATTTTTGAATGGCATTACGATTCTTACACTCTCCCTTCTCAAGCCACTTGGCTTGCAAAGTCTACGAGCTGCCCGATTCAAGCTTTCCGTTTTGGAAAAAAAACTTACGGATTTCAATTTCACCTCGAAGTAGACCAAGGGATGATTAAGAAGTGGCTACAAGATCCAATGCATCAACAATTCTTGAGTCAAAGCTCCGATCAAGCTCTTGCTTTAGAGATTGAAAAAGAAAGTAAAAAGAGAGTAGACACTTTAAAAGCACTCAGTGAAAAAACATTTTCCGGTTTCATTAATCTCTTTGGATTGAATCAAAAAAAACATCGACTTTCGTCGCGATAAAAAATCATGAGCAAAGCCTTTACCAAAGAAACAGACACGGAAGATTTTGAGGATATCCCAGAACCTCTCATGCCTGTAGGAGTGAAAAATTACATTACTCCTCTGGGATTCGAAAAACTCCAACAGGAATTGCATCGTCTAAAATACGAAGAAAGACCCAAAGTAACGGCCACTGTTTCTTGGGCGGCAGGAAATGGCGATCGATCGGAAAATGGCGATTATATTTACGGTAAAAAACGATTAAGAGAAATTGACAGCCGCATTCGTTTTTTGACAAAAAGAATAGAAGCCGCAGAACAAGTGGACCCTAGCCAAGTGAAGTCGGACCAAGTATTTTTTGGCGCGACCGTTACTTATCAAGAAGAAGACGGCGAAGAAAAAACTTATTCGATTGTTGGGGTAGACGAAGCCGATGTTTCCAAGAAGAAAATTTCTTGGGTTTCTCCCCTGACTTTGAGTTTGTTGAAAGCCAGAGTGGGCGATGTAGTGACTGTTAGAACTCCCAAAGGGCCAAAAGAAGTTGAAATTATAAAAATTGAATATAAAGAAATAAAATAGTCATCTCTTCTCCCCTCTCCCTCGAGGGGAGAGGGTTAGGGAGAGGGTGATACCGTGTGCACTAAATGCCACCCTCTCTCTGACTCTCTCCCCTCAAGGGAGAGAGGACTTAAAAAAAATGCAAAATATCGAAAACGTCACCGTCCCTCTTAAAGCCAACATTTATTTTGACGGCAAAGTTGTCAGTCATAGCCTACTCTTCAAAGATGGCTCTAAAAAAACCTTAGGCTTAATTTACCCAGGATCTTA
>CAZBHP010000237.1:0-1688 GCA_964491795.1 uncultured bacterium
ATAGAAAGAAAAAACATGCCGATTAGCAGTAGCATCCCATAGGCTCCAACATAAGCTCCATAGCTAGCGGCAGCGATTTGGTGTGCTGAAGGCCAAAAAAGAATAAAATAAGAAATTGTTGGCGCCCAAAGTAGGAGAAAGAAAAAAAGGGAAGCAAAGAATTTTGCTAACACAATAGAGGCTTCTGAGACAGGGGCAGTAACAAGAGTCTCCATTGTTCTCAGGTGGTACTCTTCTGCAAAAAGGTGCATCGTCAACAATGGGGTGAGAACTAAAAAGGCGACCCAGAAAAAGAGTGTGCTAAAAAAGGCTTCTACAATCGACGTCTCTGTTGGCCCATGATTCAAGGCGCTGACGCCTGCATAAAAATTGAATCCTGTAAGAAGTAGAAAAAAGAACAACAAGAATGTTGCTCGTGGCGTTCGGAAAAACATTGCCACTTCACGTTTCCAGAGAATCCAAAAAGAGCGCATAAAAAAAGTTTGAGAAAATCAATAGTCGCAAAAGCAATCAAGGCAAAGAAGAAAAAAGAGTAGCTACAAAAGAACAGCGAGAAGAGAAAGAGAAGATTCTTTTGTATGACTATGAATTCCTCTCTCCGATTCCAACTTCCTTTAACTCTTCTGCGTTTCCAAAAAAAATAATTTTTCCATCGTGCAAAAAAAGAAAGCGGTCGCAAATCGCGAGTGCTTCTTGCATGTAGTGAGTAGAAAGCAGGACAGTATGACGTCGAGCAAGACCTTTAATCAGATGCGAAATTTGCTGCTGCTGCGTCAAGTCAAGACCCAGTGTCGGTTCGTCAAAAAGCAAAAGTGGCGGTTCATTGACAAGCGCATCTGCCAATCCTACTCGTTGACGATACCCCTTCGAAAGCGAGTGGATTAACTTTTTTTCTACCGATCGAAGAGAGCAGAGATCGATAACATCGATCATTTTTTCGGCAATGCGCCGTGCAGGGACACCTTTGAGCGCAGCGCGGTAGGCGAGATATTCATGCACTCTCATCTCGGGGTAGAGAGGAGCTCCCTCGGGGAGATAGCCGAGGCGACGGCGAATGTCACGAGGATGTTTTAAAAGATCGATCCCATCGATCGTGATGTTCCCAGCATCGTGAGGAAGATAGGTGGCAAGAATTTTTAAGAGAGTGCTTTTTCCAGCTCCATTAGAGCCTAAGAGGCCGATGATCTCTCCCTTTTGAATATGAAAAGAGATTTCTTTTAACGCTTCGACCGGGCCAAAATTTTTAGAGAGAGATTCAACGAGGATCATGTTGAGGAAGAGATCGTATGATGCACATGATTTAACCAAAGGATGTACAAGTAAGGAAGAGCAAAGAGAATGGTTGTTCCTAAGTGACTTCCAATCGCATAAGACAGTCCATTAAGAGCACTCGTGATGAGAGCACTGTAGTCAAGATAAGGAGTGATATATTTTTTCCAATAGCTACGATTTTTTAAGATAAATTTTTGTTTGTTAATAAATGTAGCAGCGCGGGCCAAAGTTACTGGTTCTTTGTGATCGATATCATCAACGGTGAGAAGTTTGAACTGATCATCAAATGTATCGAGCACTTCGTCGAGTTGCTTTGGTAAAAGAGAGGCTTCTGGAAAAGCAGATTTCAGGGCTTCTCGAACACGGTCAAAACCTGCTTGGCGTTGGCGCAAGTCGGCGGCCTCGATGCTTTCTTG
>CAZBHP010000238.1:0-1667 GCA_964491795.1 uncultured bacterium
TAAAAGAATATTGTCATTAGCTTTTAACTTACGACTTTCTACAAGATGATGAAGCCCTAAACCTACACTTGCAGCTGATGTATTCCCATAAAGATGGATCACTTTTACCACTCGATCCTCAGGGATGTTACAACGTTTAGCGATAGCTTCAATAATACGAATGTTAGCTTGGTGCGGAACGAGGAAAGAGATATCTTCTAGTTTTAGACCAGCTTTCTCAATACATTCTGTGCAAGAAGATCCCATATGACGGACAGCTTGTCTATAAACCTCTTTTCCATTCATTTTAAGGTAATGTAGCCTTTGGCCAACTGTTTCCTCTGAAGAAGGATTGCGTGAGCCCCCTCCTGGCATCATAAGAAGATGGCTCTCCCCTCCGTCTGAACCTAAAGAGACAGAGCCGATTTCTAGAGTAGAGGGGCGATTAGAAACGATACAGGCAGCAGCCCCGTCACCAAAAAGGACACAGGTATTTCTATCTTTATAATCAATAATAGAGGAGAGCTTTTCGGCAGCAATTAAAAGAATGTTTTTGTAGATCCCCGATTCAATATAAGCTTTTGCAATGGAGAGACCATAGATCATCCCCGAGCAAGCGGCCTGAATGTCTAGAGCAGCTGCCTTGGTTGCTCCAAGCTTTGATTGGATAATACAGGCAGTGCTAGGAAAGGGATAGTCAGGTGATAAGGTGGCCACTAAAATCAAATCGATCTCTTGTGGAGAGAGCTGAGCTTCATCTAAAGCCTTTTTGGCGGCAGCAAGCCCCATATCAGAGGTAAACTCATCGGAGCGCGCAATTCTCCTCTCTTGCATCCCCGTGCGAGAAAAAATCCACTCATCAGAGGTCTCTACGATCTTTTCCAAATCTTGATTTGACAAGATCCTTTCAGGTACGTAAACCCCCAAGGCATTTATATATGCTTTTGTGCCCATTAGCCCAAATTTTATCTATTTAGATGGCCCTATTTTACTAGATCGCCAAAAATAAAGGGAAGTGTTAAAATCCGTTGAATGGTCGCTTATCCTGAGATTCTACAAAAACTTATTGTCTTCTTCAGAAAGTTCCCTGGGGTTGGGAGAAAAACTGCAGAGAGATTTGCGTTTCAATTAATTTCTTGGTCTCCATCAGATATTAAATCTTTTATACATGCCCTAGAAAACATGAGCTCTTCCCTTGTTTTGTGCAAAGAATGTGGGGCCATCTCGGAAAAAGAAGCCTGCCCCTTTTGCAATATACAGACCCGCGACCCCTCCATTTTATGTATTATCGCCTCTCCTAAAGACATCTACACCATTGAAAACACCCGCATTTATCGCGGCCTTTATCATGTTATGAAAGGGCTTTTATCCCCTTTAGACAATCGAGGCCCCGATGAAATCAATTTGATATCATTAGAAAAAAGGGTTCACACCCTTCCCTTGAAAGAAGTTATCCTTGCCTTTGACTCGACATTAGAAGGCGATGCTACCGCTCTTTATCTTAAAGAGATTCTCGAAAAGAAAAACCTTTTAGTCACACGCCTTGCGCTCGGAATGCCTATGGGCAGCAGTCTAGACTATTTAGATGAAGGCACATTAACTAAAGCGCTCGCCTCTCGCCACCCTTTATACCGAACGTAATTAAAAGAACCTCCTTCTGAAGAAGGAGGCCTCGACTTTGGACATTT
>CAZBHP010000239.1:0-1666 GCA_964491795.1 uncultured bacterium
ATACCAATTCTCAGAAATAACTTCACATTAGACGCTTTCACGCAGCTGAAATATGAAGTTATTTCTGAGAAAGGACCTCTTTAGAAAAGGGGTCTTTTGTTTTTCAGGAATGAAAGAGATGCAGGCAAGCTAAAACGCGTTACTTGACGCGTAAGATCTAAAGGGGAATTGTAAAATACAAGCCAGGAACTAGCTCAGACTTGTTGGAGAGAAAAAAGAGATATTTGAGTGGGGGATTAGGGTCGACAAAGAACTTCACTTTTCCATGTCTTGTTTGGAAAAGAAGGCCTAACTCTTTTTTGTCGAAGGCAAGGGTCTCTTTCATGAAAGCGTGGAAGTGGTGAAAAGGATCTGGTACTTCTTTTAATTTGTCGATAAGAGAGCTCTTTGTTTTGGGAACCAAAACAGCGAATCTTTTAGGAGTTGCGTATTGGAAAGTCTCTGTCGTTTCAGCATCAGCATTAAGACGAAGCGAAAGAAGAAGTATGGCTAAAGCAAATCTTTTCATACCAGAAAACTATACGTTAACATAAAGAAAAATACAAGAGATTTTCTATGTGTTTATAGGAAGCCCTAGTCGAGCGAGGAGAAAACGAATAAGGAGAAAAGGGTGTGAGAAGATAGCTTTCAGAATGAGTCTTGGTGTAATCGATGTAAGAGGACGCTCAAAAGGTGAGGTGTTTTTTAAGGCATCTTCGATGAACTCAGGATAAGGTGGAGGGATGATTTTAGGAAGGGCGTTAAGAGGGAAAAAAAAGGCCTCTTTTACTTCAGGATTCCCTGCAGTGAGACTTCCTTCTAACAAGGCGCATTCATAGAAGAGGGTTTTTTTCGTGAAGAAAGAGGCTTTGCTATAGAGAGCAATTTGCCGTGTGATCTTGACAGTGAGATTGGTCTCTTCTTGAATTTCTCGAATTAAAGCGTTTTCTGGATTTTCCCCTTTTTCAACGCCCCCTCCAGGAAGAACCCAAACAGGCACATCACGCCTTTTGATTAACAGGATCTTTTGTCGATCCTCAGAAAAAACAATTCCTGTTATACTCTCTACATCATCCATAGATATGAGGCACAGTATAGTGAAGCAGATTCCTTTCTTACTACTCATTTTTCTTAGCCTAACTTCTTGCGGAGCGCGCTATGTAAATGTTGCGAAACTGCCCTTTGGGGCAAAAGATCTCGCAAGTAATTTTGCTGAAACTCCAGATCCTCGCAAAGAAAATCTAGAGACTGGAGAAAAACTCTATGTCTCTTGGAGAGTTCCTTTTGCTGTGCGACCTCAAGATTGTAAGATCCGTCTTAAAGTTCTATATAAAGACCTGAGTGAAGAAGAGATCATAAAGCCGATCACTTATCGGATAGGGACTTTTAGCACCCCCCTTATTGGCGATAAGTTTGAGAAAAGAAAAGGTTTTTACTCTTACAAAGCGACACTAGAGACAATTGATGGCGCTATCCTCGATACGTGGAAGCAGCTCATGTGGGTAGAGCTAGAAAAATAAGAGTGTTATCGACATTAAAAGAACCTCCTTCTGAAGAAGGAGGAATTCTTCTTACTCCTTAAGGATTGTTTGATTGATTGGCCGCTTAACTTAAGCCCTAAAGGGATGGGATCTCGACTTTGGACATTTCAAAATCTCTTACATAAATAGCGTTTGAGGGGATTTTT
>CAZBHP010000240.1:0-1641 GCA_964491795.1 uncultured bacterium
TATGATCAGCGGAATGCTTTTATCATAAGTCAGGATCAAAGGCTTAAAGAGGAGTACGAGGTGAAGGCGTTTCCTTTACTTGTGATGGTAGATCCTGAAGGTAATGAGATGACAAGAGTGGGGTATATGGAAATGACCCCTAACGATTACGCAAAACATCTCAAAGATCTCTCTATTCAATATTTTCAAATCAAGCACGCTTTACGGAAAATGGAGGGCCAAGGAGAAGATATTGCATTATTGGAAAAATTATATGACAAGGCGCGTGCATTAAATTGCTCCTACTACCAAGGAATGATTCTTGAAAAGGGGATTGTGGCTGATCGTGGCGTGTTATTTCCTTTAGAAAAGTATGCAACCTATGTAACTTGCGGGCAAGCTGATTGTGTAGAGGCAGTTGCCATACGAGAAAAAATTATCGAAAGAGATCCGCAAAATGAAAAAGGTACGCGTTTAAGGCTTGCTCTTCTCGATTTCCAGGCGCATGAAAAAAATCCTGAAGAGGCAGTCAAACCTCTTGGTCTTTACTTATCTTCTTTTGGTAAAGAGGATGTAGAAAATCTTCACAAGCTTCACTTAATTATTTCGGAATATTTTTCTCATCACCAAGAAAGTGAGAAAGAAAAGCAGTATGCCGAAAAATGCCTGATTGATTGTGGAGCTACTTCGAATCATGTGACACAATAGAGATCTAACTCAAGTTGTGTTGTAAAAATATATCATCTAATTAAATCTTTAGTAATTTCAATCTCAATAATCAGTAGAGAAAGGGGCTTGGATGGTCAAAGTGCTCGATGGTGAGTAGATCCTTTGGAATCTCAAAGAGAAAGCGAGAGGGGTTTGTCGGTTTTTCTTTGCCGTGGAGGGATCTTTTTTGAGCCATGCTAAGGGTTAGGTATTTCTTGGCTCTTGTGATAGCGACGTAGAAAAGACGTCTTTCTTCTTCTAGTCCTCCTTCGGCGACGCTTTTTTCGTGGGGGAGGTATTTGTCTTCTAGGGCGACAAGAAAGCACGCTTCAAATTCTAGCCCTTTTGCGCTGTGAAAGGTGAGCAGGTTGACTTGATCGCGGTAGTTTCCCTTATTATTTTGTCTATTTTGATCAAGAAGGGTAGTGCTGAGAAAGTCGTGGAGAGTTGGATCTGCCCCTTCGTGGGATTCGATCATCGATTGGAGGGTGAGCACATTTTCCCATTTGTAGGCCCTTGCTTTTTCAGATTTAACCTCTTCATCGATGACGCTTTTCATATCGAGGAGCGCAATGAGGTGAGTAAAAGCTTCTTTTAAGGGGAGTGTGTCAAAGTCTTTTTGCGCTTCTTGGATGAGGCGAATAAAGCCTTCAATCCCTTTTATAGCTTGTGGAGTGAGGTCTAAGTGGTCCTTTTTTTGTAGGATAGTCCAAAGGGAGATTTTTTCTTTTTTTTGGAGCTCCATGAGCGTGTCGACAGTTTTTGGAGAGATGCCCCGCTTTGGGTAGTTTATGATCCTAAGAAGAGCTGTTTGATCGTGGGGATTACAAATCACTTTGAGGTAGGCGAGAAGGTCTTTCACCTCGGCCCTTTCATAGAATTCGGTCCCTTGGATCACCCGGTAAGGTATGCCTCTTAAAAACTGATCATTTTCTTTGTACGATTTTTTAAGGA
>CAZBHP010000241.1:0-1638 GCA_964491795.1 uncultured bacterium
AAAAAAATCGAAATTGTTTTCTGAGCGGATCAAAATTCGGCTAAACGGTTTAAGACGAAGTTTTGAGAGCCCTGTTGAGAGTTTTTCTATTTTCTCATACATCTCTCCATAGCTCCAAGAGTGCGCTTCATCAACATCGTGGAGAAGGATCAAAGCTATTTTATCAAAAGGTTTTCCTTTAAAGCATTCTTCTGTGATGTTAAAAAAACCTCCTTCTGAAGAAGGAGCATTTGATGAATGGGCCGCCATGACCTTGATTAAAAGCTTTAGGCTTTTATAGAAAAGAACTTTCTAAAGGGCTTAATATGTGATGAATATGCAGAAGGCCAACCGCTTTTTTATCTTCTATAACAGGAAGCATCATCACTTTGCGCTCTCCCTCCATAAGAGATAGAGCATGTGAAGTGAGTCGATCGGAGGTAATTGTAAGGGGATTTTTTGTGATCAGTTTTTCAAAAGGCTCTTGGAAAATCTTTTCCCCATAAAGTTCCAGGGCTCGACGCAAATCTCCGTCGGTAAAAATCCCTTCTAACTCTTGATTAGAAGAGACCACTAAAAGACAGCCGAGCCTTTTTCTTGAAAGGGTAACAATCACTTCTTGTAGAGAGACATCTTTTGAACAAAGCGGAAGCTCATCTCCTTTAATCATCACATCTTCCACTTTTTGTGCGATTTGTTTGCCAATTGCGCCACCTGGGTGGTTAAGAGCATACTGATCTAAGCTAAATTTTTTTGCCTGCATGAGTCCGACCGCTAAAACATCTCCAAAGATAAGCTGGACAACTGTGGATGTGGTAGGCGCAAGATCAAAGGGGCATATCTCCCCCTCTAATGGCAGCTCAATAGAAAAATCGACGATATCGGAAAGACGGCTTTTTCTAGAGGAGACCCATGCCATTGTCTGTATCCCCCTTTTTTTCAAAAGCTTTGCAAAATCAAGCACTTCTGTGCTCATCCCGCTTTTACTTAAGAAAACTACTATATCATCAGGGCCTAGAACACCCAGCTCCCCATGAAAAGCGCCTGTAGGGGGAAGATACATAGCCCGGGTTCCAGTAGAAATCATCGTTTTTGCAAGTTTTTCCGCAATAATTCCGCTTTTACCAACACCTGTAAAGACGATCATCCCTTTGCAGCCAAGAAATCTAAGAAGCACATCTTCTGCCCTTTGAGGGTCAATTTTTTCGAAAAAGTAATTGAGAAACTGACGCTCTCTTGTAAAGATGTCTCTGAGCATATACATATGAGTATATTATGAATCGGATAAAAGTCAAAAGCCCCATTGTTGAGCTCGACGGTGATGAGATGACCCGGGTGATCTGGAAAGAGATCAAAGAGAAACTTCTTTTCCCTTTTCTAGACATTGATCTTAAGTATTTTGATCTCTCGATTCAAAACCGGGATAAAACTGACGATCAAGTGACTCACGATGCAGCTTTTGCGATCAAAGAATATGGAGTGGGGGTCAAATGCGCAACGATCACTCCAGACGAGCATCGAGTAAAAGAATTTAATCTCAAAAAAATGTGGCGCTCCCCAAACGGCACGATACGCAATATCCTGGGCGGCACCATCTTTCGAGAACCTATTCTTTGTAGTAACGTCCCTCGCCTTATCACCAGCTGGAAAAAACCGATT
>CAZBHP010000242.1:0-1619 GCA_964491795.1 uncultured bacterium
TACCGCGCCCCACCACACCCACCGTCCAAAAATGCGAGCGCATTTTTGGAATTTGTAAACTATAGATACCAAACCTCAGAGACAGCTTCATATTTCTGAGGATTGGTATAAACAGATTGCTCAAAAATAAGAAATTGCGTTACGCTTCCTAAGAATGCTCTTGTGAAATGGGGTTGAGGTTAAATTGTTGCCCTTCTGCAATGTTAAAGATATAGAAACTGAAAAGATCTTTTCCTCCATCAGAAAACAAAAAACAGTAGGCGGCACCAAATCTCTCTCTGGAGTTGGGCTTTTTTCTGGATCTCCTACAAAGATCACATTTGTGCCAGCGCCACCTGGGTTTGGGATTGTTTTCCAAAGAGTTGATCTACCTGAAAAACCGAAAATCCCTGCGACTGTCCACTCTATCGTAAGCACACCCCGCTGCACTAATTTAGGAAAAGGAAATGCAGTGGTGCAAAGCGTAGAGCATGTTCTTTCGGCGCTTAAAGCTTTTGAAATAGATAATCTTCTAATAGAGGTTGATGGGCCTGAAATCCCAGTTGGAGACGGAAGTGCGCTGCCTTTTATCCAGCTCCTTGAAGATGTCGACATCATTGAACAAAGTGAGACTAGGCCTTTTTACTTCTTAAAGGAGCCTGTCTATTGGAGTGATAGCACTGTTCATTTGGCTGCTATTCCTTCGAAAGAGCTTAGATTTAGTTATACGTTACATTATCCTGATCATCCGCTTTTGCACGCGCAATTTTACAGTTTAGTGCTAGAAGAGCAAAAGTTTTTGCAAGAGATCGCTCCTTGTCGGACTTTTTGTCTTTATGAAGAGATTCTCCCTCTTTTGAATAAAGGGCTGATTAAAGGGGGGACATTAGATAATGGCGTGATCATCAAAGGCAAGGAAATTTTGAACCCAGAAGGGGCAAGATTTGTCGATGAAATGGTGCGTCATAAAATCTTGGATTTAATTGGTGATATCTCTTTAATTGGATTTCCTATAGTTGCCCATTTTATTGCTATCCGTTCAGGTCACTATGCGAACACAGAGCTTGCTAAGATTATTGTTGAGCGGGCCATAAGAGATAAATATATTGAGGACTAAAGTGCAAGGAAAAGACCCTGTTACCATTGATATTGGTGGGATACTTAAAAAATTACCGCACCGCTACCCCTTCTTGCTTGTAGATCGAATTGTAGAGTTGGATCTTGAAGAAGAGAGGATCGTAGGTCTTAAAAATGTCACGATCAACGAACCTTTTTTTCAAGGTCATTTCCCCTCTGAACCGATTATGCCAGGTGTTCTGATTATAGAGGCTCTTGCGCAAACGGGAGGCATTTTGATGTATGAGAAAAATTATACACAGATTAAAGTTCTAGCAAGTATCAAACATGCAAAATTTCGCCGCATTGTGCGCCCTGGAGATGTCCTGTTTTTAGAAGTAAAAGCGCAACATTTATCTGCCCACGGAGGAAAAGTTAAAGGGGAGGCGCGTGTAAACAATGAGAAAGCCGCAGAAGCAGAAATTATATTTGGTCTTCTTCCGGATAGAAATAATTTCGAAAAAACAGCAAAAGAAGCTTAAGAAATGGCAGAAATTCATCCAACCGCTCTCGTGCACCCTGAG
>CAZBHP010000243.1:0-1610 GCA_964491795.1 uncultured bacterium
GTAGACTTTGGCGGGTTAATATCGAAGCAATTACAGTAAGATGTCTCTAGCTCTACCTACTCTACCTAATTTACGAGGTATATATGTATTAGAAATATTCATATATAAAATGATGTTTCTATTTTTCTCTCTTATATCTCCGTGGAATACCTATATATATATGTTGCAAAAAAGGTAGAGGTGTTAGGTAGACCATTAAGCCCTTTATATTAATGTGGAATATATACCGCCAAAGTCTACCTACCTTTTTAGGTAGAGAAGTTTAAAGGATTATATGGATTAATCCGATACCCTATTGTATAGTACGCTTATGTAGATAGTACTATGGGGTAGATGTGGAACGTGTTTTCATCGGGTTACCGTTATTTGAAAAAGAATGGGAGAGGTTAGGATTAACGGATGAAGATAGACGAGCTCTTGAGCTGGAACTTTTGGAAACACCTTCAAAGGGCGATTTGATTGAAGGGACTAATGGTATCCGTAAATTACGGAGACCTTTGCGCGGAAAAGGTAAAAGCGGTGGTGTAAGAGTTTTTTATTACGACGATGGTCTTTATCTCTATGTCCTTTTATTAGCAGTTATAAAAAAGAGTGAGATGGAAAATTTAACCAAAGCCGAAAGAAGCGAGTTAGGACAATTGGTAGTTAAAGAAATCGAAAAATATAGGCATATGTTTAAACGACGCAGGTGAAATATGAGTAAACTTTTTAATGATCTTAAAGAAAGCATCCAAGATGCAGGAAAATTTTTGCGAGGAGAAGAGGTCCGAGGCCTAACTCTTCACACTGTTAGCATTAGGCCTTTAGAGGCAAAGAGCAGTAATGAATTAAGAGAAATTCGTGAAAAACTCCATCTAAGCCAAGGCGCTTTAGCTGAAATTCTCGGGGTTAGTCGAAAGACAATCGAAGCTTGGGAACATAGTGGAGCTGTATCTAAGCCTGCACTTCGGATTTTACAATTGTTAGAAATAAACCCAAGTAACTTCGACTCTCTGATCGAATATCGAAAAAAGACTGGTTAGGTACAGAGCCTTCCATGCAGCAAGGCACCTCACAATTTTTTCATTTTGCGTCCATGATTCTCATCTTGAGTGACCCCTCTTAAAAAGAGAATACTTGGATCTTTATCAAGAGTAATTATCATTTTAATGCCAGTCTTAAAAATGATTTGCCCGCCCCAGAACAGAAAGAATAATATTGGGGGTTAGTGGGGTTTCCTTAGAGAGACATAGATCAAAACCTGCTATTTCTACGCCAGATAATGGGGTCCTTCACCCAAGAATTCACACCGGTTTAGACACTGGTCGAATTGCCTTCTCACAGCCTAATTTACAGCTTTGAAAGGATTTTTTGCCGAGAAAAGACCATAAGGTCAATCAAAGGTCAAAATATACACTGAAGGACCTCTTGTTAAGCCCGTAGGAATTGAAAGAAGGGACTTTGTCTCAATCTGGCGATTTGAAAGATGTAGATACTCTCTTAGCTCTGGATAAGAGTCCAACCATTTTTCTTTGTATTCCTTGGCCTGGGTTTCTGTGATCGCAACGCCGTAACTATCGCGTGCATAGTCCACAAATTTCGTAATTCCTAATCCTTTAATTGCATCAGCG
>CAZBHP010000244.1:0-1602 GCA_964491795.1 uncultured bacterium
AAATGAACACACCATTCCTTTAACCGTTACCGTAATGTTCTCAGCGATCGCAGTTTGAGGAATAAGAAATAGCAGCGAGCTAAATAAGACATTTTTTATTTTCATACGTTTTCTCCAAATCAAAAGTGAGCCATCGCGCCGAGATAAGGTTTACCGTCAAGGCTTACCCCGACTTCTAGTGCATAATTGTTGTAAAAGAATCGAAGGAGTGGCGTTACCGTCACTTCATCTTTCATCTCCGGCATATAATCGACTTGCGCGATTATCCAGGTCTGAAGAGATGTAAAAGGGGCTAGGTAAGGCGCTATCCCTGCCCTATAGCGAATCCGACTAAAGTCGACCGAGCCTGGTGATTGCAGCGACTCAGCTTCGATAGCGGTATAAATTCTCCTTGTCTCGTAATCACCCTCTAACCGTCCGTACCCTGCTACGGCCTCTTTATCAACTGAGTCGTGTCGACCTCCAGTACCAATAGAGGCGTAAATATTTGCTTGGGATTCAAGTTCATTCCAACGCTGAATCAGATAATTGAACTCTCCAAAAGTAAAATTCGCAGTCGAATTCTTACCTTTTCGGTACATGTCCGTTACTCCAATGGAGTAACGGTTCGTAAACGAATAATTCACTTCAAAATCACTCCAGTCTGGTGTGTAAGCAGGCATTATTCCCCACCCGTCTTTAAAACTAACTGGATTAGCAAAAGACTTTTCTGGGAAGAGTCCCAATAAGACAAAAAGCATAGTAGTGAACAAAAACCTTTTCATAACTTTCCAGAGAGTCTTGAAATTCAAAGTTATTTACAACAATCCATCTTACAAGCTTCAGTTGCTCTCTTACAGCAATCCATTTTGGAGTCCTTCCCCTGATCACTTCTTACAATGCGAGAAACATACGGCCACTTCGCAAAGAGGGGCTTTACTGTAACTGATCTCGTATCGGCGTGCGCCGGTAGGGAAAAGGTACCCATTAGAAGAAGTGCGAAGATGCCTGCAATCTGCGAATTTTTCATAGTTAAATCTCCTCACTCTATGGCACGATTAAAGCCGTGAGTGTTCTTAGAAAGGGATACGTTCAACTAGGACAAAATGTGACATGTATTTTTTGTCACAAAATCATGAGCTCGAACGTAATAAGTGTATAGAGGGAAATGAGAAATAGAGGTGAGCTAAGTGAACTCTCTGATGAAGAGTTGATGGTGGAATTTAAGCTCGCCAATTATGACGCATTTTTAATTTTGTATGAACGATATGCTCCACGAGCCTTCGGGTTTATTAAAAGTAGAGTCGGCTCAGTCGAGAGAGCGGAAGATATTTTACAAGAAGTATTTTTTAAGCTCCACCGCTTTAAAGAGAAGTTTGACGCGTCTCAACCCTTTATCCCTTGGTTTTTCACGCTATGTAGAAATACGCTCCTTGATTTCAATCGCATTGAAAAGCGTCAAATGGAAGCTTCGAAAAATCTACTTCAAGAGTCAGAGATATCATTTTCCCACTCTCCGGAAGCCGTTGGACAACAAGATTTTTCAATTATCGAATCTCTTAATCTTAAAGAAAGAGAAGTTCTTACTCTTAGGTATGAAGAAGATTTACCCTTTAAAAAGGT
>CAZBHP010000245.1:0-1587 GCA_964491795.1 uncultured bacterium
ATAAACTGGGTTTTCTGATTCGAGAAACATCTTTTTGAGGAGACGAAAGATGGTTGTTGTTTTTCCGGTGCCTGGAGGGGCAGTGACTCTGACGACCTTGGGTGCTCCTTCCTTTAAATAAAGGTCAATAATCGTTTGCTGGCTTGGATCATCTTCCAAAACTATCCTTTCTTATACACCCACCCTTTCTTCCGCTTCCATCAAATTTTATACAAAATCCTTGAAATCAGGAGACAATTTAAACGATTAAATTATAAATTAAGACTCCTGAAATAATATAATCAAACTCTTCCCTTTGCTCTACAAGAAAATTTACAACTTTTAGATCTGAAATTATGAAGAAAAAAACAATCAAATACATTCATCCTTTGCCGAAGTGCAGGAAAGGGTGTTCCAAGATCTATCTTATTGATGTCCTGAGCAGTCTTTCTTTTTTGATCAACTTGCTGACGAAGTCCCGAGCCTCCTTGTGAGAGATCTTACTAAAGTCAGCTTCCTCGTTCACCTAACTAACAACACACTTACTATCCTTTTTAAATCTTAGAATCGCTTGATGCCAAAAGGATTATCACCAGTCAGCATCTAGTATGTCATCACGCCTATTGTCCAAATATCCACCGATTCATCGTAACTTTGAGCAGACAGGAGCTATGGAGAAAAATAAAAGGGAGTTCCGCAAAAAGTGCTTCTTAACTTTTTTGAGGGGTTGTATACACTCCAGCCAAAATCAGTCAATTTTACTACATTCCCAGGCCCGATCAAAATGTTTTACGGCTTGAGGTCTCTATGAATGATGTCATGACTGTGAAGAAAGTAGACTGCTTGACAAAGCTGCCCGATAAGTTCTGATACTTCTTCTACTTACAGGCACTTTTTTCTTTGCATTAAAGAGTAAAGACTTTCTTTTCCAGGGTATTCCTGAATAATATATACATTGTCTTCATCCCAAAAAGTGCCATAGCTTCTGATGATATTGGGATGCTCACAAAATAGTTGGATCTTCAACTCTGAGATCAATCGTTTCAATTCCTAAGCATCCTTAAGCATATCTTTTTTGATGATTTTAAGAGCAAAGATGGCTTTTGAACTTCTTTATTGCACCAGAAAAACCTCGCTGTATGACCCCTACCCTAGTTTTTCTATAAATTTGAATCGTTCACGGTAGAGCCTCATCTTTGAGGGCTTTACTACAGGCTGATCAATGATGATTTGGAGCTAATCTTCTAGTGTTTTCATTTCGGACATTCGGGAACTCAAGAGTTCTTTGCCCTATTTGAAAAACTTGCTTTTTAAAGTAAACTTAGGAGATATGGGGGTTTTAGGAGAGAGAGGAGAAATGGAAGTATTTGAGGTCAAACTGGGAGAAGCATCGCTAATGTTACCAGATGATGTTTGATTTTCTTTTTCGGATTTGAAAGATCTGCGTGAGTATCGTTTGGAAAAGGCAAGTCCGACCATTTTGGTCAGCTGTGACCGTTTGTTATTTTCTTTTTTGGACAGTCCTTCAATGGAAGAATTACGTGAAAGCCTGACGATCTTCTTTTTTTCTTCTAAAGGAGGGGTAAAGTGGTTGGTAAGTTCAATAAG
>CAZBHP010000246.1:0-1584 GCA_964491795.1 uncultured bacterium
GAAATTTTCTTTCGGAGAGATTCTCCCTTTGGGTGTTTATGAAAACCTAGATCCTAACAAATTGGGCACTGATAGCAGCGGTAGTGGCTCTTTTACTACATCTTTTCGTCTCACTTTCTCTAAGCTTTTTCATTTCCAAGGGGACAATTACCTTGCCTTTAGACTTGCTGTTTGGTCTACCCTATTTACTCCGGTCCATGTCCACGGCTTTAATTCTTATGGAGGAAATAGCTCAACTAACGGGCGCGTCCACCCAGGCACTTTGTTTGCAACTATTTTAGGGGTTGAATACACCATTACTAAACACTGGGCTCTAGCTCTTGATATTCTCGCGTCTTATAGTAATAAAACCACTTTTCATAGCAGTGTCCCAGGAGTCATGGCTTCTGGTAACGGCTCTCTTTCGGGCGGAAGAGGCCGTGTGGTTTTTCAAACTCCTAATGGGGATATCAACGTAGATTTCTTGGCACCTGTTGGAAATCCCAGACCCTCTTTTTCCCTTAGCTTTGCTCCTGCCCTTGAGTATAATTTTAATCAGATGTACGGGCTTATCCTAGGGGTATGGTTTACAGCCTGCGGAAAAAATACCACAAGCTTTATTAACGGCGTTCTTGCGTTAAACATCTACATGTAATTTCTGGCCTATGCCTTCTTCTCTCTCCATGATTCAACCCAGGAGAGGATGACATTATCCAGCCATCGGAAATCTTTGAAGATATTTTGCCCCATAAAACCAATATGGCCTCCATAGGCAGTTTTATAGACTTCGATGTGAGGAGGAAGGTCGTAGCTGTCTAACGCATTGGGCTTGATGATCGGATCGTCTTCAGCAAAAAGGATTTTAGTCGGCAATGTTATATCTGGGATTACCTTTTTGGAGCTGCAGTAATAATAATACTCTAAAGCGCAACTGTAATGGGCTCTTGGAGCTACATAGAGTTCATCAAATTCGTTAAGGGTAATATCGAGGGGAAGATTGTGAGGAGGAAGATCAGGAAAGTGTGTTTGACGAAAGTTCACATCTTCCAGGAGAAGTTTAAGGAAATACCTAGCGTAAAACCGATTATGAGGCTGAACGACCAGGCGGGCACTAGCTAAAAGATCTACAGGGGGACCTATCGCGATAAGCCCCTTTATAATCTCATTTGCCCTCTCTCGAAGCTCTCCCGCTAGTTTTAAAATGACATTGGCTCCAAGAGAGAACCCTGCTACAAGAAATGGGGAGTTTGGAAACTTTTTCCTCATAGCCTCAAGCACTTCTAAAACATCTTCGCTAGAGCCGCTGTGGTAAATGCCCCGAGCAAGTCCCCTGCCACTACCGCATCCTCTCATATTTATACGAACTGCTTGGATTCCAGATTTATAAAACTTCTTGGCTAATCGATGCATGTAATGAGATCTATGCGATCCGCACAAACCATGGACTAAAAAAACTGTCCAACCCTCTGGTTTCCAATCTTTAGGAGTAGAAATTTCAAGAGCTATAACATCATTATCAGCGAGATTGATATAAAAGGTTTTGGAAGGGACTTCTCGTTGAAAAAGGAGAGTACTGCCAATAATAGTTTGGCAATGGCTGTTCTT
>CAZBHP010000247.1:0-1564 GCA_964491795.1 uncultured bacterium
GCCGGTAGGCAAGGCGCAAGCGAAGTCAAGAATTTTGAGGCTTTTAATCGGTTTTATTTGGGGGTCTTTAAGGTGGAACGGGTTCTCTAATTGCGCTTCTAGTCAACACATTTTTTTTTCTTCCTAGGCAGATTCTTTGGTTGGAGAATTAATCAGCGGGCTCTCCGCGGTTCTCTTCGGGATCTCTTCATGAAGATCATTATTACTGATTCTTCTGTCCCATTATATTGTACGAAGCAAAAAGCTGAACAATGTATATCACGGCTTCTAAGAGCCAACCCGTTCTCGTTCTAGCTTTTACTTCGGATGCCTTTTGATTTTTTTCCAATCTTTATATCTGCAATAACTTATAAACTATCCAATCTCGCTTAAGCAGCAGCTTTCTCTTTCGGCAAACCTCTTTCGAAAGTTTTTTTGTCACCAACATCCTGTGCATAATCACGGCTAATTTTCTTGCCACTGCAACAATTGCCTTCCTGTTCCCTTTTTTCTTTTGAAGTTTCATTCCCCACGCCTTTAATTTGCTCCATTTTTTGCTCCTCGTTAATAGGGAGCTTGCAGCCTCAACCAACAAATGTCGGGTTCTTTTAGACCCCTTCTTGGAAATTCTTCCCTGCTTATGTACCTCTCCAGAAGAGTACTGGCTTGGCGTCAACCCTATGTAAGCTGCGACATCTTTTGAATTTTCAAACCGCCCAGGGACATCTATCTCTGCCTTATATGCTAAAGCTGTGACAGGACCTACTCCATCAATGCTTTGGAGCAGTATCACATCTTCGTCTCTATCGGCCATCATTTTCACTTCAAGGTCTAAGTTCTTGATCTCTTTCTCTAAAACATCCAGGATCTTTAAAAGACTTTTGATTGAACGTTGGATGCTTGGTCTCAAGGCCTGAATGCTCTCTTCCACCATTTTGTTAAAAGGCTTCCTTTCCTTTTTGGTAAATTTGATCCCGTAGAGCTTCAGATGCCCCCTTATGCTGCTGATGACATGAGTTCTCTCCTCTACAGCTGTTTGGCGAATGTGCAAAAGAGATCGAATCTCCAAGGCATCATCCGTTCGATGCACGCACTCCCTAAAGTGACCTACCCTCAGCGCTTCCGCTATTCCTCGAGCGTCATTTTTATCTGTTTTGTTGATTATAGTTGCCAATATAGCTGCCATTTTCCGAGACTCCATTACTCGAACCTGGTAACCCATTTCTAGCAACCCCTTTTTTAAATAGTGGGTCAGATTGCCGCTTTCCAACCCAATGAGGTCAATTTGAAGTTTGGAATTCTGCAGGAAATGATTTATAGCTTCCGGAGAGGATTCCACTTCCCCCTCCATAACTCGTTTCCCGCTCTCGTCCACTATGCATATTGCAGTTGTTTTCAAAGAAACATCCAATCCGATATAATTGCGCATGGCTTACTCCTTGTTTTGAGGCTTAAGACCTCGTTTTTTATTGGATATCGTAAGATACTCCGCATTTGGGAGTAAGCCTTTTTTTTAAGCTCATCTACACAACTCTCCTTAAAGAAAGAGCAATTACATTATGTATATACCTTCAAAGATTTTATG
>CAZBHP010000248.1:0-1549 GCA_964491795.1 uncultured bacterium
AATTAGTAAATAGAGTTTCCCCAGTTGAAATTAGAGGATTATTCGAAGAAAGAATTCGTCCTCTACCAGTGGAGTTAATTGAAGAAGTGAATAAGGGAAGAGCATTTGTGTACATGTCTTTGACATTTTGTACCGAGGACTTAAGAGGGAGATAGTGATTATGCGGCCAAGGTGTAGGATTGTTTTTCATGGATGAGCCTCCTTAAGTTTAGGTTAAATTGTTTTAATTTCTGTACCGGTGTCAATCCGTTTATTCCCCAATGGGGCCTTTCATGATTGTAGTAATCCAGCCAAAGACTGAACTTTTCTTGCAGAGGTTTTAAATTCTTGAAGCGGTGAAAATCGTAGAAAAAGTTCTGATCTGTTCGATGCGATCTCTCCACCTTCCCGTTCAGCGCCGGCTCTCCCGGCTCAATCAGATGATGCTTGATCTGATGCTGTCTGCAGAACTTCTCTAAAAAATGCTCTTTCGGTTTCTTTCTAAATGCCATCTTGTGAGCGGTATACTTGTAAGTAAAAATCACATGGTTATCGGTTTGAATGAGCTTAATCTTAAAAGGAAAGAAGCGAAGCATTTCCTTTAGAAACTCTTCTAACTGATAAATCCCATGGCCATCGTAGATTTGAACAAACCTGACTCGACTACAATCATCAATCGCTGTGTATTGGTAAGCTCTTCCAAAAGTTCCCTCTTGGATTCGGTAAGGAACATACTTCACATCGATTTGAATCCGATCTCCGGGACTCGAAGCTTGATAACGTAACGGATGTTTCTTCTTAGACTTCTTGTTTCTCTTTTCGATCTTCCCAGCTCTTCTTAAAATATTCATGATGGTGGAGCGAGGAACTCTTGCTTGATAGCGCTTAAGATACAACAGAGCTAAGGTGTCGGCCCCTCGATAAGTCTCTTCTCTTAAAAGCAGAACTCTTTTGACAATCTCCTGTTTAGAAAGCTTGGGAGATCGTTTAGGTCTTCGAGAGCGATTATAAAGCCCTATCTCTCCCCACTGATCGAATCTTCTCTTCCAGTAATAATAATGGCTTCGATGGATCCCCAGTTTTAAGCAGGCAGGCCTGACTCCTAACCGATTAGCTTCTTTGATCCAAAACAGACGCTTGCGTACCAATACGTCTTGAATGTAAACCTGACTCATCCGCCACCTCCTTTTCGGCTTAAGAATTGATGTTTTGATACGGCATCTAATTCATACCACCGATCAGTAAAGTGGCGGATTCTTTTATAAACCTCCTGGTCTACCCAATAACTACCCCCCTGGTACAAAATGTCTCGGTACTGAAGATTATGGCGATAAAAACTAGCAACTTTTTCAATAAAAGTGACGAGAATAGAAGAGCAAAAAATCACCTTCTCTTAGAAGGGGTTTTATTTTTCATATTCATAAAGGTTTTTTCTTATGCTCCCTCTTATTTTCTTGGCACCGATTACTATTACTGCACTTTTAAGTACCAGCGCAGGTGAGAGAATTGTCGATGCAAGCGCCAGCGCAGGTAAAAGAAAAAATGGTAGAGCCCAAAAAAGACGTACGAT
>CAZBHP010000249.1:0-1547 GCA_964491795.1 uncultured bacterium
TTCTCTAGTAATCATTCCATCTGCAGATGGAGGTTCTTGTTTCCCTCTTTCTTCGATAACCTCTTACTTTCCATGGACTTGATTGACAAAAGAGAGGTGTTCAAGTTCTACAACTTCTCTTAAAAGCCTCCGATTTTCAAAAACATCCTCTTTTACATCTCCTCCTGCTCCGCTGAAGTTTAAAGAAGAAAACGGGCCACTGCTTGCTCCCCCAGAGCGGAGAAACACACCGTGTTTGACTTTATAAGGCTGTAAAAGATGAAACTCTAGCCATTCGATCCCGTTCTTGCATTTTCTGATCACCTTGACTATACTCCGCTTTATGGAAGTGTGGGCCCCACTTTTTACCTATCCTCTCAAAGGGGTCTCATTTGCCCTTCTCATCCTATCGTTTATTTTCATTTGGATCAAGCGTAGGTGGGGGCTGTGGTTTCTTCTTTTCCTGGGCTCTTTTGTCTCTGCTTATTATGCAAAAATTGCAGAACTTCGTACTGCTGTGCCAGTTCTTCTCCTGATCATTTGTCACTTTCTTCTGACAAGAGACTTCAAAGGATTTACCCGCCTTTTTCTTGTCATGATTCCCACCATGATTTCATTCGCTCTATTAACCCACTTCTTAAAAGGGTTTTCTAATCTCCTCCTTATCTCACAATGGAAATCCGCTCCCAATGCACTCCCTATCAATTTTTACATGACTTACGATAAGCCTCTCATCGCCCTTTTTGTCTTAGGATTCGCACTTCCTCTAATCCATACAAGAAAAGCTCTATTACGCACTTTGCTCTTTACCCTTCCCGCTGCTCTGCTTACAATCGCCCTTCTCTTTTTCCTTGCAACCTATCTCAACCTTGTTGTCTTTGATCCCAAGTTTCCGCCCATTTTCCTCCTATTTCTCCTTCTACAAATCTTTTTCGTTACCATTCCTGAAGAGGTCTTTTTTCGAGGCTTCCTGCAGCGGGAAATCACCAAAGATCTACCAAATCAATGGGGTGCTCTTCTCGCTATTCTCATCACCTCCATCTTATTTACAGCGCCTCATGCCTTCTGCATTCCAAACGCCTCGTATCTCCTCCTCACCTTCATCGCAAGCCTCTGTTACGGCACCCTCTTCTATCTTACAGGCCACATCGAAAGCAGCATCCTGCTGCACCTCCTCGTCAACCTCACCCACTTCCTCTTCTTCACCTATCCCCTCCTCTCCCCCCTTTAGACTAAAATTTACAGAGTTACCTAGTTTGGTTTACAGAGATTAGCAAGTTGCATAACACAAAAATAACGTTTTATGTGGAAGGGCTGCTCCGCTTGAGCCCTCCCACACCCACCTTTTGGACAAGACCTGGCTTTGACAAATCAAATATCGCTCGGGCTCGTGTGTAGAACACTATCTCACCTCCTATCGGCCCCTTGCGGGCTCACGATATTTGATTTCTCTTTGCCATCTCTTGTCATCGTTCGTCCCTTCCGCTAGCGCTAACGGGACGTAAATTAACATAAAGGGCAATGCTTCGCTTGGAATTATCCGGAGTTGCGATCATGATCGCAACTCC
>CAZBHP010000250.1:0-1538 GCA_964491795.1 uncultured bacterium
AGCGACTGGCGCAATCTTGTTGGGAAAGAAAAGGCAACTCCTACTCTATATCTTCCTCCAGAAGAGCTAAGTAAAGAAATGGCTAGCCGTTTTAAAGGAAAATTCGAGGCTACTTTAGAAATTAAGAGTAAGCTTGAACGTGAAAGCGCTTCAGCCCTTCTTGAAAAAGAGGTAAAAGAGGTTTTCCTTCCAGCAGAAGGTGCTATTTATACTCCGATTCAAGTAAAACAGGCGTTTGAAAATCTCTCCTCTTCTATTTTACGAAGAAAAATTCTTGTAGAGAAAAAGAGAACTGATGGTAGAGGTCTAGAAGATATCAGGACAATCTCGATTGAAACTGCAATTCTTCCTCGCACCCACGGAAGCGTTCTCTTTACACGAGGAGAAACCCAAGCTCTTGCTGTATGCACTCTCGGCGGATCATCCATGGGTCAGAGATATGAAGATCTTGAAGGCGATGGTTTGAGAAAATTTTATCTGCAATACTCTTTCCCCCCCTTCTCTGTAGGAGAAGTAGGAAGAGGAGGCCCTCCAGGACGACGTGAAATTGGACACGGAAAACTTGCTGAACGCGCATTACAAGCGATTATTCCATCAGATCAAGAATCATTTCCTTATACAATTCGTTTAGAGTCGAATATCACAGAATCAAACGGCTCTTCTTCAATGGCCTCTGTTTGCGGCGGTTGCTTAGCACTTATGGATGCTGGAGTTCCTATTCGACGCCCTGTTTCAGGGATAGCTATGGGGCTTATTTTAGAGAACGAAGAATTTGCGATACTTTCTGATATTCTTGGATTAGAAGATGCTTTAGGTGATATGGATTTCAAAATCACAGGAGATGCTAACGGAATTACAGCCTTTCAAATGGATATTAAGGTAGAGGGAATCACACCTGCTATTATGAAAGCAGCTCTTCTTCAAGCCAAAAAAGGACGTATTCACATCTTACAAAAGATGCTAAACGTTTGCCCTTCTTCTCGCTCTCAGCTCTCTCCTCACGCTCCACGTATCGAGACAATGGTTGTCAAGCCTTCTAAGATTGCAACTATTATCGGACCAGGCGGTAAAATGATCCGCTCTATTATCGAAGAGACTGGTGCAGAAATTGATATTAACGACGAAGGTGTAGTCAATATCTCTTCTACAAGTGCTACAAGCTTAAACCGAGCAAAAGAGCTTATCTATAACTTGATTGCAGAGATCGAAATAGGTAAAACTTATAAAGGCCCTGTTGTTTCTATTCAGGCTTTTGGAGCTTTTGTTCGTCTTCCGGGGTCAAAAGATGGCCTCTGCCACATCTCTGAGTTGAGCCATGAAAGGGTTCAGAAAGTAGAAGATGTGGTAAAAGAAGGTGATGAGCTAGAAGTAAAAGTCTTAGAAATTAATGATCGCGGTCAGGTAAAACTTAGCCGTAAAGCTCTTCTACCTAAATAAGTTGTCTAGATATACCGATCGGATCTCAAAAATTGGGAATTTGAATAAATCGGCACTTAAATTTTGGACTAGCCGTTAGGCGATCGTGAGGCGAGCCCCTG
>CAZBHP010000251.1:0-1510 GCA_964491795.1 uncultured bacterium
CTCTTCATCTTCAACGGTAAATTCCCACGTATTTGCTGCACCGTTACTCACTCCGCCCGTATTCATCTGGCCCTCCCATGTTTTGCAGAAAAAACCTTTTTTCGAGAACTTCACAAGCTCTCCTGAACGCTCCCCCTCACTATAAGTGCCGCAACAAGAGATAAAAACAACTATGAATAATGCAAAGAAGATAAATAATTTTTTCATAAAAAATTATATTATTTTTTCTAAAACGACATGCACCACTGCTCGAAGAGAGTGTCTAAGTAAAAGCCCAATCGGTTCATCTTGCGGATATCTTCAATAAGCATCTCTTCGCTAAACTTACCTATATACAGTACATTTTTTGTCGCGTATACGGATAGCCCACTGCTTTCTTCGTGGTATTTATACAGGATTTCGTACGCTGCCGCAATTCTGTGCAGGTCAGAAGAGCCCTCAGTTCTTAACTCTCTGCGATACTCTACAGCATCCAGGTATTCTCTGGCCTCATGGATGTTCATATCATTTTTTCTTTGACAAATAATCCTGGACACCGTCGGCAAATATCGCCCAGATAACGAAGACCATTAGCATCACTCCCAAGACGGAAAGATCTATAAAATCGTCGCTAAACTCAGTGAGTAACTTTTTTAGTACCCACTTCATAGACAAAGAACTTATAGCGATAATTAAACTAACTGTTGAAGACACTATAATCGCCGCTAAGAAAGCTCCGACATGATAGACTAATTTCTTAATCATACGGAAAAAGGCAAGAAACGTCCTTTTAAGTCGCGCGGGTTGGTGCCTCGACGATTTCTTTTGTGGGTATGCCTGGTATTATCTTCTTCCTTAAAATTCCCAAACACAACGCTGAACGTCGGTCTTTGGTGCATCTGATTTATTTTCTTTTCTGCTAGGCTTTCAATTTCTTTTTCAAGCTTTTTTATTTTATTTTTTTGTCGGACATACGCGATGTATCCAATGCCTATATCAACTATGAGTAAACATACAAGCATCAGGTAGACTATTATCGATAGAATGGCTGTAAAAACGTGCATATCACAATGGTCGCTTAAAAATTAAGATGTATAGTTTAGAGTCAACCTCTTGTTCTAGCCCGGCAACCTCCCAGCCACGAGCCTGCATCTCGCCAACAGTGTTAATCAGCTCTTTCCTTTCCACGAGCTTGAAACAATGAGTGTACCGCTGCAAAGTCTTTTTTTTCTTTAGCGGCATACAAGGCACTTTGGTGAGGCCCATTGTTTAGGCCGTTCTTGGCAAACTTTGCAGATAATCTTTTTTAGCCGCGCGCCAACTCGCGCACGCCGGCGCCTAATATAATTGAACTCCCCAGTTACTGGGTCCTTACCACATCTATCGCTCATAGAGCGTCCCCTTTAGGTGGAGCTAATATGCTCCTTATGGGCTGTGGTCCGCGTCGAACGGACGCCTCATGTTGACCTGCCTATCCTGCCGGAGTAGGCGAGTTGTACGTGTGCTCGTTACACCATCACAGCTCTCTCTT